>SLQR01000101.1 GCA_007131405.1 Candidatus Izemoplasma sp. | reverse complement strand
TCAATCGATCCCGGCATCTCAAATACCGTGTTAAGGGTTCCATCGAGTGTGAGTGCTTTGAGTTCGCAGTGATCATCAATCGTTGTGACAAAGTAAAAGGTCTTATCTTTCACAAACGATGTCTCAGTTCCAAGTAGACGGCAGTCTGACCCAACTGTATTGCCCATCGACTGGCCATGCTTAGCAAGCAAGGTTAAACGGTTATCCTCTAGCACGAAGAAATCTGGATTTTGGTTTAAGCCATAACGTTTCATATCACGTGCAGCGACAACAAGTTTATCATTCATCTCAATGAGTTTAACGATATTATAGTCGGTTTGATCATACAGCGTTTTGTGTTCGTCGGTTTCAATATCATAAGCGTAGATTTTCGACGTGAATGATGTGACTTTTTCAAATGGTTTGCCTGTATAAAAAATGGTTTTTTTATCATCTGTTAGAGTAAATTGTTCAAGCCCAAACGCTTTATCAACAATACGTTTAAGGGTTTCTGTTGAGGTATCGTATAAAAAGAGTTGCTTTTGTTGTCCGGTGACAAAGTTACGGCCATTATAGTAGTAAGGTAATTGATCAATGTCTTCATAATGAGCGCTTTTCTTCTTCTCTTTTAAATAGGTATCACGCTGTTCTTTCGTGCCTTCATAAAGAATATGATCTTCCACCGTCATGCTTGAAGACACCAGCAAAACATGGTCATTAATAACCGCTTCAATATTCGCACGAATCGGTAAAATGAAGGCTTTTTCAAGATTTTTTTCTTGAATATCATAGCGATAAAAACTTTGGTTTGCTTTTTCTTTTAACGCTGTTTCTTCTTGTTTATTTTTTTGTAAATCGAGTAAAAGTTGATGGTTGTTTAAAAAAATAAACGCATTGTTTTTCTTTAATTTTCTGACCTTTTTCACTTCATTATTATCCACAAGATAAAGGGTGTGGTGATACTCGTTTTTCTCTTCATGTGCCTGTGCAGCGACAAACCCATAACGGGATTCATCTGGTGCTGTTTTTACGTTCCCAATAAAGTGAAAATCTAAAAATGCATTAAGCTTTAACGTTTCCATTTATCTCATCCTTTTCTTTGTTATCGTTACTTCTATTGTACATGATTCTCAATCGCAATCACACTTTTTGACTCTTTTTCATAGAAAAAAACCATGATGAGTCATCATGGTTTAAGTTATTTGCGTCCGATGGTGCGTTTTATGCTGCGATTCGTTTCTTCTTGCCAGTCTTTTCTGTCGTTCCCATGCATTGTTTTGCTTTTGCTTGAATAAGATGTCCCACCCAAAACAAAGGAAGCAATAATAATGATAAGCACCACTACTCCAATTCCAGCGTAAATCAAAATAGACATAGTCATTCCTCCCTTTAAATACGTTTATTGTTCTGTCTTTCTTAAACTCAACGTTTGTAGTCGTCGTGCTTTGTTCGACCAATGTTACGGCTTGAATCTTTATTCCAATCTTTTACATCATTTCCGTAAAAGACATCCGCTTTATCTTTAAAAGTTCTTTCCCCAAAGACAATAGCGAGTCCCATAAGAACGATTATAACAATTCCAATTCCAATGAGAACCCAAATCGGCATCATTATACCTCCTTTGTCATCTTCACTTTTAGTATACCAATATAATCAAGAAAATAACAGTCTAGTGGGGTACTCGATTAAAATGTGATAAAATACAAGTGAGGTGATACAATGAAATTTGAAGATTATGTTTATAAGCGTCCAAACATGGAGACGCTTAAAAAAGACTTTACAGAAGCATTGAACCGTTTCAACGAAGCCGATTCCGTTGAGACAAAGGAAAAAGCCATTGATACCATTAATGCCTTGCGCTTAAATTTTAATACAATGGCAACCTTAGCAAACATTCGTCATACTATTGATACAAACGATTCTTACTACGACGAAGAAAAACAATTCTTTAATGAAAATTCACCCCTTTTCACGCAACTAAATAACATGTTTTACAAAGCTCTAACCAACACATCGTACCGCGAAGAACTTGAAGCGCGAAAAGGCGCTTTGTTATTTAAAGAGGCTGAACTTTCACTAAAAACCTTTCATCCGGATATTATTCCCGACCTTCAAGAAGAAAATAGACTTGCTAACGACTTTCAAAAACTCCTTGCCTCTGCAGAAATCGACTTTGAAGGCGAAACACGTAACTTAAGTCAAATGGGGCCGTTTGCCCAAAGCAAAGATCGAGAGATGCGTAAAAAGGCATCACGCGCGACGACCAATTATCTCAAAGAAAACGAAAAAACACTTGACGATATCTATGATAAACTCATCAAAGTTCGTACAAAAATCGCAAGCACATTGGGCTATGAAAACTTCGTGCAACTTGCCTATGACCGCTGGGGTCGTATGGACTATGGACCTAAAGAAGTAGCAAACTATCGTGATCAAGTCCATCAAACGATTGTGCCTTTAAATGAAGAACTCACCAAGCGTAAACAAAAACGCCTTAAACTAGATACCATCTACCATTACGATTTGTCACTTGATTTTGAATCTGGTAACCCCGCGCCAAAAGGCAAAAAAGACTGGCTCGTAAATCACGCAAGCACCATGTATAAAGAAATGAGTCCAGAAACCGATGAATTCTTTACCTTTATGCGCGAGCGCAACTTGCTTGACCTTGAAGCTAAAAAAGGCAAAGCGGGCGGCGGGTATTGCACCTTCTTGCCTGACTACGATTCACCGTTTATTTTCTCAAATTTTAACGGCACAAAAGGCGATGTTGATGTCTTAACCCATGAAGCTGGTCATGCGTTTCAAATGTACATGAGTCGTCACCATGAAGTGCCTGAATATTTAAGTGCCACACAAGATATCATGGAAATCCACTCAATGAGCATGGAATTCTTTGCCTGGCCTTGGGTGAATCTCTTCTTTGAAGAAGACACCGAAAAATACAAGTTCAGTCATTTATCTCAAGCGTTAATGCTTATTGCTTACGGGGTCTTAATTGATGAGTTCCAACATCGAGTCTATGAAGAACCCACATTAAGTATTCAAGACCGTAAAAACGTCTGGCGTGACCTTGAGAAGAAATATTTTCCTTATAAGGTCTATGATGACAACGACTATTTAGAACGCGGAAACAGCTGGCAAACCATTATGCATCTTTATGTCGTGCCGTTTTACATGATTGACTATACCCTTGCCCAAGTGTGTGCGTTCCAATATTGGATACGCTCTAAACACGACAAAAAAGAAGCTTGGGATAGTTACGTTACCTTATGTAAAGCAGGTGGATCCGATACGTTCTTAGGGCTTTTAGATTTAGCTAATCTTAAAAACCCATTTAAAGATGGCACCCTCAATAAAGTCATCCCAGACATAAAAGCTTACACTGATTCCGTTGATGATCAAGCTTTATAATTCCTTTACC
>SLQR01000012.1 GCA_007131405.1 Candidatus Izemoplasma sp. | reverse complement strand
GCTTGTGATTGCAACCGAGATAAATTTGAACGTGGTCTTATCTCACTTGGAGATGCTGAACTTAACACGCTATTAAAAGAAGATAAAGAAATTAATACCGTTTGCCACTTTTGCAAAACCGAATACCATTTTGATGAATCAGACATACAAGCTTTAATCAATGAAACTAAAAAATAACGACCGAAATGGTCGTTATTTTTATTTCATGTTTACAGGACTTTCAAATATGTGTCAATTTCCCATTCTGAAATACTCGCGCGATAACGGTCCCATTCATTGTATTTCGCAGCTAAAAATTTCTCTAAAACATGATTACCCAGCGCTTCTTTAATTAATTTATCTTTCTTCAGTTCTTTTAAGGCATCTTTTAGATTCTCAGGTAAATTTTTAATCCCCATCTCTTCACGGCTCTCACGATTCATCTCAAAGAGATTAACATAAACAGGGTCAACCGGATCAACTTTGCGCTCAATACCATCTAATCCACTCGCCAGTATCACACTCATCGCAAGATAAGGATTCGCACTAGGATCAACACTACGTACTTCTGTACGCGTGCCTTTTCCACGTGATGCTGGAATACGGATCATGGTTGAACGATTAATATCACTCCAAGAAATATAACTTGGTGCTTCGAATCCGGGAATTAACCGCTTATATGAGTTAACGATTGGATTCGTGATTGCTGTATAATGACGCGCATGCTCCATTAATCCGCCTATCCAATAACGACAGGTATCGCTTAATTGCATTTTACCATCTGCATCATAGAAGGCATTCTCACCATCTTTAAACGTTAACGAACAGTTGGTGTGCATCCCCGACCCATTAACGCCGGCGATTGGTTTCGGCATAAACGAAGCATGATACCCATGACGGGCCGCCACGTTTTTAACCACAAGTTTAAAACTTTGCAAACGGTCACAAGCTTCTAAAGCATCTTCGAATTCAAAATTAATCTCTTGTTGACCAGGAGCAACCTCATGGTGTGACGCTTCCATCTTAAATCCAAGCTTTTCAAGTTCTAGCACAATATCGCGACGGGTATTCTCTGATCCATCAACAGGCGATAAATCAAAATATCCACCTTGATCATTGCATTCCAAGGTTACATTGCCATTCTTTTTCTTAAACAAGAAAAATTCTGGTTCTAATCCTATGTTAAATTTCTCAAATCCCATGGCTCGCATCTTTTCAAGATTTCGTTTTAAAACAAACCGTGGATCTCCTTCAAATGGTTCTCCATCTGGGGTATAAATATCACAGATAAGCTGAGCAACTTTTCCGTATTCCGTATTTTCCCATGATAAAATCAACCACGTATCATAATCTGGATATAAGAACATATCCGCTTCTTGCAATCGAGCAAACCCATCAATGCTTGAACCATCTATCATCACTTCATTATTCAATGCATCTTCGAGTTTTCGTACTGGAATTTCAACGTTTTTAATTAATCCATGAATATCCGTAAAGCATAGACGGATATACTTCACATCGGCTTCCTTAGCCCTTTTAAGTATTTCTTCTTTATTCATTGCTTTCTCCCTTTAAAATAAAAAACATGTTAAAAGTCTGAGCTTTTAACATGTCCTTGCACTCATTTATAGTAGAATGCTCTATCTTATTATAAAACATAAACCTAAAATCATTGCAAGTTGTAAGCGTTTTTCGAAATAAAAAAGCCACTAGGTGGCTTTTAAATCTTTATACAAAGGGTATTTATCCGTCAATTTCTTGACTTGTTCTTTGACCCCATCAAGCACAAACGCATTCGATGGATTCATTAGGGTATCAAAAATGAGTTTCGCAACAACAATCATGTCCTCTTCTTTAAAATGACGAGACGTTAACGCTGGCGTTCCCAAACGGATACCGCTGGTAATAAACGGTTTCTCTGGATCATTAGGCACGGTATTTTTATTGCAGGTGATATGAACACTCTCAAGAAGTTCTTCTGCTTCTTTTCCTGTTAATCCGGTTAATGACTTCACTTCAACCAACACAAGATGATTGTCAGTTCCTTTGCTGACAACGTTAAACCCTAGACGCATTAACTCTTTTGCTAATGCTTGTGCGTTTTTAACGACTTGGTGCTGATAGGCTTTAAATTCAACCCCTTGAGCTTCTAAAAATGCCGTCGCTTTTGCGGCAATGACATGCATAAGCGGACCACCCTGTATCCCTGGGAAAACAACACGATTCATTTTCTTATAAATTTCAAAGTCATTTGTGAGAATAATGCCCCCGCGTGGGCCGCGTAAGGTTTTATGCGTTGTAGACGTCACAATATCGGCGACTTCACATGGATTATTGTGAATACCTGCAGCAACAAGACCAGCAATATGAGCCATGTCAACCATAAGTTTTGCGCCTACTTGATCCGCAATTTCTCTAAATATCTTAAAGTCAATTTCACGTGAATAAGCACTTGCGCCAGCCACAATAAGCTGTGGTTTAATTTTTTCAGCGAGTTGTCTAACATTGTCATAATCAATCATTTCGGTTTGGTCGTCGACACCATAACTATGAAACTCATAATCGATGCCACTAAAGTTAAGTGGGTGCCCATGGGTTAAATGCCCACCATGATCAAGGCTCATTCCAAGAATTTTATCACCCGGCTTAACGACACTGCGGTAGGCTCCCATATTAGCAGTTGAACCTGAATGTGCCTGAACATTAACATATTTAACGTTAAACAACTTTTTTAAGCGGTCACGTGCTAAATCTTCAACTTGATCAACAAACTCACAACCACCATAATAACGCTTTTTGGGATAACCTTCAGCGTATTTGTTTGTTAGGATACTGCCCTGAGCTTCAAGCACCGATTGGCTGACAAAGTTTTCACTAGCAATCAGTTCAAGATGCCCTTCTTGACGCATTTTCTCTTTATTCATCGCTTCATAAAGCGTGGGATCTTTTTGTTTAATCATTTCCATGAGAATCCTCCTCTAATGTTGTGATAAACACACCTTCATCGTTGACAACAATACTTTCATCAAAACGCGTTGGAACATTCTTTCCAACATAATCTGCGCGTATCGGTAATTGGCGGTGTCCCCGATCAATCAATACCGCTAACTGGATTTGAGTTGGTCTTCCTAAATCCACCACCGCATCCATTGCAGCGCGCACTGTTCTGCCTGTATACAAGACGTCATCCACAATTAATACGTGTTTATCTTGAACGTTGACTTCTAATTTTTGTTTACTTATGATTTTTTTATCGTCACGATAAGGACTTATATCTAGCGCGTAAGTCGGTACTATGCTTCCTTCAAATGTTTCAAGATTTTTAGCAATCTTTTCAGCAATGCCTACGCCTTTTTTGGCCACACCAAAAATTACTAGATCATCTAAATGACCTAGTCTTTCAATGATTTCATGAGCAATCCGTTTTAACGTACGGTCGATTTTCGTATGGTCCCATAACAGTTTCATTAAATCACCTCGAGTCTAATTCTATTGTATC
>SLQR01000086.1 GCA_007131405.1 Candidatus Izemoplasma sp. | reverse complement strand
TTAAGCGCAAGTTCACCTTCATCTTTTCGACGTGCACAGAAATACTCATTATTACTGTTTTTAAATACAGCCGCAACGACTTCTATTTTTTTCATGGTAACACCTCATTTAGTATTAAAGTAATTTTAGCACATTAATTACACTTAGGCTAACTCCGTTTTACACTTTTAACATATCAATAATAATGTCTCTTAAGTATTGGTAGCGTCGGGCATAATCATTGGGTACGCGTAAAAGTTTTAAGTTGTAAAGTTTGCAGAGTTCTTCTTTCTTTTGATCGCGTTTTTTGACGTGTTCATCATGATAATGTTCTAGGCCATCGAGTTCGATGGCTAAGATTGGTTTCTTGTTGATTTTATCGTAGACAACGAAGTCAAATTCCGATGTGAAGTAATAATTTAGCAACTCTGCATCGGTGATTTTCGTTTCATCAAGCACACTTTTTACCATGATTTTTTCTTTCACTGTAAATTCATGGTAAATGGTAAATAGATGCGACACGGTTTGTAAGAAACTGTTTTCAAACTCCGTATTGAGTGCTTTAATGCCTGCGATGTTTTGTTTATAGTCTTCATCGGTGTTTGCGCGTATGTATTTATATTTCTTTCGCTTAACGTAGTTACACAAATCTAAAAGATCATTTGGTTCTTTTTGACTGTGTTTTTTTATCGCACTTAAGTCCGCGACAACAATTAACTCTTGTTTCGCACGTGTTGTGCCAACGTTTAAAAGTTCACGGTTATCTTTGAGCCAATTAAAGGTACGTTGGCTTGAGTTCTTTGTCACGGCGGGACTGATAATCACAATGTCTTTTTCATCGCCTTGAAAAGCATGAATCGTGCCGATTTCAAGTTTATCGTGTTTGATGTTTTCGAGATTCCGTTCGATTATCTGTTTTTGTTTACGGAATGGGGTAATAACACCAACGGATTTATTGGGGTATTTCGACACGATTTTTTTGATGAGATCCGCTTCTTTTTGAGCTTCGTGACGCTGATCGGTTGTTTCTTTATTGTCGACATCGTAAAACTGTAAACTATCGGTTTTAAGCAGTGGGGTTTCGATAATGAGTTGATTTGCGTAATATTTACGGTTAGAAAAGTTTATGATTGGCGCTTGACTACGGTAGTGATAACGGAGCAACACAAATTTTGATATTTTATCCACGGCTTGCATGGTTTTTAAGATTGAATTATTGGCGTAGTTATAAATATCACGGATTTGGTATCTTTCACGTAAACGATCATTTATCCCTGGGTCAATGGTGACCACGGGATTAAGCTGATTCGGATCCCCGACAAGCACTAAGCGGTCGCCGCGTAAAAGCGCTGGTAAACTTATCGCGATATTGGCTTGCCCAGCTTCATCGATGATGGTTAAATCAAATTGCGGTTTGCTGGGGCCAAGTTTTGGGACCGAGTGTAAGGTTGATGCAATAAATGGGAAGACTCTTAAGAGGTTGCGAAAGTTGTTTTCATCTTTTAAGTAGTGTCTGAATTCTTTAACCCGTTTATCGTCATCTTCAATGTCGATCAGCGTGAAGAGGTCTTTATAGCGTGGCTCTTCTAAACGCTTAATGCGTTTAATCGACATATAGTTTAACCATTTTAAGAAGCGTTGATCGATATCTTCAATGTGTTTTAGGGCTTCTTCATTGGTCACTTTTGGCCTTTCACTCAGTTTGTGTTCAAGTTTCTTCTTTTCTTCGCTGAGAATAATTTCATTGCGAAAATTCTTTGAGTTTACTGAACCTAACACGGCGTTAAGGACTTCGAGATGATCTTCAATATCTAAACGTTCTTCATAATCTTCCAGCAAGTCATTAATGCTTTTTGTGTCTGAAAGCTTTTGTTCGCGGTCACTATCTAAAACTTCATCGTAAATACTGAAATTTTTGTATTGGTTAAAGCGTTTCTTTATCGTTTGAAGCGCTTCAAGTAAATAGTCTTTATTGCCTAAGCGTAAGATTGGGAAAGGAATTTGATAGGTTTGGTGATGAAGGGATTCCAGTTTTTCAATTATGCCATCAAGTGGGTGGTTATTCGCCGAAGCGATAAGCGCCGTTTCATCGTTAAAGAAAACGGAAATTAAGACGTTTAATATCGTGTGCGTTTTCCCTGTTCCTGGTGGTCCTTGAACGTAAGTAATGTATTGTTTAAGCGCGTTATGAATAACGCGCATTTGATCGATATTCACACGATCATCTAAGACGACCATCGAACGTTCTTGTTTGCGGCGCATGCTTTTGCTCATGTTGCCAAAGAAGGCTTTTAATGGCGCATTAAGTTTATTCTCTTCATGCATCGTGACAATGGCATTATAATCCGGTTCTAAGTTCACTTTAATATCACGTATAATATCCATTAGATAAGGCGCTTCATCTAATGTTTCACGCATCAAGAGATTGCTTTGTAAGATGTCTTTATAATAAGTTTTATCTTGTTTATAGTTTTCAACAAATTCATCGGCTTCAATGTCTAAATAGTTCTTTAAGTTATGCGTAAAGCCTTCCGTTAGGAAGGTTTTATTTATATGCACATCATCTTTAATCACAAGTTCCATGGTTTTTGGATTAAAACGCACTGGGTAATAGGCAATAACAAAATGACCTTGGCGCGTCACAATGGATAGATCATTTAAAGCCAGCGTTCGGACTCGGTAATAAGCGTCATCGGATTCTTTTTGGCGCTTCTTGTAATGGACACGCTTAATGACTTGGGTGATTTGTTCATCTGATAGTTTATACGCTTCGGTATTGATTAGTTCTTGTTCATCGATCCCATCAATTAAGTTCGTTTTCGATTGATAAGGAGATTCATCCATTTCCGATGCACGACGTAAATAGGTAAGCGTCTTATGATCAAAGGTGTCATAATTAAGCCACGTTAGATGCATCGCACATTCATCAATCTTTTGATACAAAGCCAGTGGGGTGTCGTAAGATGTTTCATCAAGGACGGTGGCTTTTTGTATGGCACTAAAAAAGAGCGTTGCATCTAAGATATCTTTTTCTCCGTCTGCATACTTCTTCGGATTAAACATATCAACAACGATCTTTTGTTTTTCAGGGTATATATCTTTGATGCCTGCCCAAAAATAGGTGATTTCACCTTGTTGGTTTTTATACTCAATATGGATCCAACATTGTTCCTTGATGGACTTAGAGAGTTCAGCACCAATTGATTTCAACGTCATCCCAACTTTCGAAAATTAGCATATAATTTTCCCATCCATGATTATTGTATCATATTTACGGTACTATTCACCACTTTAAATAGACCGAAACGCAATAATTCAAGCCTTTTTGAGTAAATGTAAATCCTTTAGTAATATTTTAACAAAAATATATCAAACATAAAGGGGTCTTGCCAGCTTTGGCCGTGATTTGACACTTTGGCAAGTTATTGAAGAAAGGTTAAGCCGTGATTGGCTTAACCTTTCTTTGCTCTTACTCAACAAATTCTAAGAATATTTTATTGCTAAAAGCACCACGCTTCTCGTTTTTTGCGATTTGTTTCTT
>SLQR01000063.1 GCA_007131405.1 Candidatus Izemoplasma sp. | reverse complement strand
TTTTTGAGAATATAAGCGAAAAAAAGATGTTGATTTTTTGTTTAAAAAACGATAGACTAGGATAGATGCTTTGAATATCAAACAAATGAGGAATACAGATGAAAACATTGTTTTTTATACTAATGAGTTTTATGATGATGCTCTTGATGGGCACGGTGTACACGTGGAGTGTCTTTCGTGTTGAAGTTGAATCGGTCTACCAAGTTAATGCTTTGCAAAGTGGCTTGCCGTATATGACATCACTCTTTTTTTATGCGCTATCGATGATGCTTACTGGACGCATACTCACTGAGAAAACGATGCGAAAAATCGCCTTAGTTGGTGGTGTGTTTATTGGTGTAGGTTGGTTGCTTGCGTCGATAAGTGCGTCCCTTTTGATGCTGTCGATTGGGTATGGATTGTTTATTGGCGTGGGTGTTGGGATGGTTTACGGTGTGCCGATTTTTATTATAAACCGTCGTTATACAACACGTAGTGGGTTATACAGTGGGATCGTATTAGGTGGGTTTGGCGCTTCACCTTTAATCACCGCACCGTTTGTGGCGAATCTGATCGCACAATCAAGTTTAGCGAATGCTTTTTTTCTGATGGGGATTGTATCGCTTGTGGTGCTAATGAGTTCGAGTGTCATCTTTAATCACAAAACCCAATCAGAGGATTTACCAGATTCGATAAGTAAACCATATGATGCAAAACAGTTTGTATTGCTTTATGGGATGTTTTTTATGGCCGCGACGGTAGGCTTGATGATTATTGGTCTTAGTTACCGTTTAGGAGTAGTTGACTATGGGTATTCAGCACGTCAGGTAACGATTGCGATGGCTGTCTTTGCTTTGTCAAACGGGCTTGCTCGTCCATTATTTGGGTATATCATGGATAAGAGAGGCTTTGTGTTTGGGGCATCACTCAGTGTAAGTTTAATTATGCTTGCGGCGATGGTGGCGCTTGTTAATAATGGGATGCATCTTTCTTTGTTTGTGATGAGCATTGGCTTGTTTTGGTTTAACTTAGGGGCTTGGCTTTCCATGATTCCTACGGCGATTAAAGTGTATTTTGGAACGAGTAATTACGCTAAAAGGTATGGATTTATGTTTACGGCGTATGGCTTTGGTGCTATCTGTGGAACGCTTTTAAGTGGCGTTGTGCTTGATATATTAGTTGAGACGAAATACGTTTATTATACCGTTTTAGGGACGATTCTTATTGTTGGGACGTTGCTTTACCGTTTCGCTCGGACCTTGATTAAAACATAGATAATTAAACCAAAAGAAGCTGAACGGCTTCTTTTTTTATGGGGAAAGCATATTGGTTGAACTTAAATACCCCTATGGGTATAATGGGTAATGGAAAAGGGAATTAGAAGGAGTGGTAACCGTGAAATGTGATAAAGCGTTAATCAATCGATTGAAACGAAGCCAGGGTCAAATGAACGGTGTGGTAACGATGATGGAAAACGACACAGCATGTGTTAACATTTTGATTCAACTGAAAGCGATTCGTTCGAGCATCGACAAAACGATTGCACTGGTAACGACACAAAATTTAATTCAAACGATTGAAGCGGACTTGGATATTAAACTGGATAATATTCATGAAGCCGTCAATTTGATTGTCAAGGGGAAGTAAAGACTGGAGGATGAACAATGTTTGATTTTCAAATCGATAAAGAGACAAATCATGATCAATTTTCTCATGTTCACACATGGGATTTACTTGTGATTGGGGGCGGTCCCGCGGGACTTAATGCGGCATTGTACGCCAAACGCAAAGGACTAAATGTTGGTGTGATTGCGGATTCACTCGGTGGACAACTACAAAACACAACGGCGGTGGATAATTATTTAGGCTTCACGCTAATTGAAGGGGAAGCGTTAACCCATACCTTTTTAGACCATGTTAATACGCTTGATGTACCCATCATAAAAGGCGAAAAAGTGACGAAACTCAATACCCTTGATGGTGATTTTACATTGACGCTTGCAACGGGGAAAAAGTTAATCGCACGAACGGTACTCTTAGCGACGGGTGGTGCCCCAAAAAAACTAGGCATTCCTGGTGAAGTGGATTATGCAAATAAAGGTGTGACGTATTGTGCGACATGCGATGCACCATTCTTTAAAGACAAACACGTCATTGTGGCTGGTGGTGGAAACAGTGCCGCAGAAGGGGTACTGGATTTAGTACCATGGGCAAAAAAAATAACCGTTGTTCATCGCAGTCAGTGGCGAGCCGATCAAGTCTTGCTTGATAAACTAAAAGCCATTGATAAATTAACGGTTCATTTAGAAACAGATTTAGTGTCTGTCATCGGGGATAAAACGATGAAAGGTGTTGAAGTTTTGGATAAAACAACCGGTCAAAAAAGCACGATTGAAGCTGATGGTTTATTGATTGAAATTGGGACAGTGCCAAACAGTTCCCTAGTTAGTGAAATGGTTGAGACAAATGCGTTTGGTGAAATCCTTGTCGATTCAAATCAAATGACATCGCTTCAAGGACTTTATGCGGCAGGAGACATCACCTCCCAACCCCATAAACAAATTATTATTGCTGCGGCTGAAGGTGCGAAAGCCGCACTCGCAGCAAACCACTATTTAAATCAAAAAATATAAAGGAGAAAGATAACATGGCAAATTTACTAAATGAAGAGGTACAAGGACAGATTAAAGAGTTTTTATCACGCATGAAGAACCCCATCACGATGGTGCTCTTTACGAAGGAAGATCCGTGCGAGACATGCAAAGAAACCCGTCAACTTTTAAGCGAAGTTGCGCCACTTAACGATCGCATCACGGTGATTGAAAAAGACATTAATAAAGACAAAACTGATGCAGAGAAGTATGGTATTACGTTAACACCAAGTTTTGTTGTCCTCGATGAACAAGGCGACTATTTAGGCGTAAAATTTAACGGCATTCCGGCGGGCCATGAAATAAACTCGTTTTTAAACGCATTAATTCATATGTCAGGCGTTGAACTTGGTCTTGATGAAGCAACTATTGAAAAGATTAGACAAATTGACAAAAAAGTTGACATTAAAGTGTTTGTAACGTTGAGTTGTCCCCATTGTCCAGGGGCTGTTGAAACAGCACACAAACTTGCAATGCTAAATAAAAACATTGAAGGGTCAATGATTGAAGCGCAAACATTCCACGAACTGTCAAACAAATATCAAGTTTCTGGGGTGCCCAAAATTGTCATCAATGATAAACATGAACTAATTGGGAATCAACCACTTGATGCATTCTTACGTGAAATAGCAAACATAAAATAATGGAAATGTTCGCAGAGTTGTCTCTGCGAACGTTTTTTACTTTATTACAATATGCGTTGTGTTACATGTAAGCCTATGGTATGATATACATGAAAATTGAATAGTTCTTCAGGGCAGGGTGTAATTCCCGACCGGCGGTATAGTCCGCGAGCGCAAGCTGAGTAGGTGCAATTCCTACACCGACAGTAGAGTCTGGATGGAAGAAGACAAACAACGTGTTTTTTACGTATCTTTTGCGATTACTATGCCCTGAGTCTATTTAGGGCATTTTTTTATTGGAGGTATCTATGAAAAAGTACATGTTAAGAGCGATTGAACTCGCATTAAAAGGCAAAGGAAACGTGCATCCAAATCCAATGGTTGGCGCAGTTATTGTGAAAGATAACACGATTATTGGTGAGGGGTATCATGAAATGTTTGGTGGGGCACATGCCGAGATTAATGCCCTTAAGCAAGCAAGTGAACCGGTGCAAGGGGCAACGATGTATGTCACGCTTGAACCGTGTTCGCATTACGGAAAAACACCGCCATGTGCAGATGCAATTATTCAAGCGAAACTGGCAAAAGTTGTGATTGCGAGCTTTGACCCGAATCCGCTTGTGGCAGGAAATGGCATCAAGCGTTTAAAAGACGCAGGCATTGATGTAGAGGTGGGACTTGCGAACGAACTCAATCAGTCTATCAACCGGATTTTCTTTAAGTATATCCAAACCAAAACGCCTTATGTTATTTTAAAAAGCGCCATGACTGCGGATGGGAAAATTGCCACCCATAAACATCAATCAAAATGGATTAGCAATGAAGCATCGCGTCGTGATGTGCATGAAACCCGAGCTTATGTAAGTGCGGTCATGGTTGGGGTAGGCACCGTGATTAAAGATGACCCTTTATTGACGGTTCGCCTTGAGAAAGAACCAACGAAACAACCGATTCGGATTGTGCTCGATCCTTTAGGTAAAATTCCGCTTAGTGCGAAATTGCTGAATGATCTTGACACATTAAAAACGTATGTGGTGGTTGGTGAGCGTGTTGGGCGAGCTCAACGAGAAGCGTTAGAAACTAAGGGAGCGTTTGTGTTAATTAGCAAAGCTGATGCTGACCGTATTGATTTGATGCGTTTGATGGGCCAACTCGGAGCTTTAGGAATTGACAGTATTTTGCTTGAAGGCGGAAGCACCATTAGTGCCGCCGCGTTTGAAGCTGAGATTGTGGATGAGTATCACCTATACATCGCACCAAAGATTATTGGTGGTGCGGAGGCATTAACCCCAGTTGGCGGCATAGGTAAAGCGCATATGGATGAGGCAATTATGATGAAACTTGATCATATTGACCAGTTTGATGAGGATGTACGATTGATTTATCGTATCAAAAAGGAGGCTTAACATGTTTACCGGTATAATCGAAGAAGTTGGAAAATTAAAAGCATTAAAACGCGGCAGCAAAAACGTTCAATTAACGATTCAAGCAAGCAAAGTCTTACAGGATACGAAATTGGGCGATAGCATCGCAACAAACGGTGTGTGTTTAACGGTAACGAATCTTACTAAGGATAGTTTTGATGTTGATGTAATGATTGAAACATTAAACCGCACAACAATGCAAACGCTTCAAGTTGGGTCGAAACTCAATTTAGAACGCGCGCTTACATTGTCAACGCGACTTGGTGGCCATTTGGTGAGTGGGCATATTGATGGTGTTGGAACCATTACTGCAAAACACGATGAAGATATTGCGACGGTTTATACGATTAAAACCAGCCCTTCAATTCTTAAGTATATTATTGAAAAAGGAAGCATTGCGATTGATGGTATTAGTTTAACGGTGGTAAGGGTTGACCATCAAGGCTTTGACGTGTCGATTATTCCTCACACGAAAAGTGAAACAACCCTGCAAGGCAAAACCGTTGGCTCAGTGGTCAATTTAGAATGTGATTTGATTGGTAAGTATGTAGAAAAACTAATGAAGGGTGAGGGTAAAAAAACACTCACTGAGGAGGTTCTCGATAACTATGGATACTAACATAAAATTTAACACCATTGATGAAGCGATTGAAGCTATTAAAGCAGGAAAAATGGTGGTTGTCGTTGATGATGAGCATCGTGAAAACGAGGGTGATCTTGTAATGGCTGCGGAACATGCTACACAAGAATCGATTAACTTTATGGCGCGTTACGGTCGCGGGTTAATCTGTATGCCGCTTGAAAAAAACCAAGCAAATAAGCTTGGCATTGGGCCAATGATTAAGGACAATACCGATCAGTACCAAACCGCATTTACCGAATCCATCGATCACATGGAAACCACGACTGGGATTTCAGCGTATGAACGCAGTTTGACGATACTTAAAGCCATTGAAGCAGATGCCAAACCAGGTGACTTTAAAAAACCGGGTCATATTTTCCCGCTGATCGGAAAAGATGGTGGTGTGCTTAAACGTGCAGGCCACACGGAAGCATCAATTGATTTAGCGCGGTTAGCCGGATGCAAACCAGCGGGTGTTATTTGTGAAATTATGAATGAAGATGGGACGATGGCACGCGTTGATGACTTGGTAACATATTGTAAGGAACATGATTTAATGTTAGTTACGATTGCGGATTTGATTGAATACCGCAGCAAACAAGATCACTACGTAAAGCGTGCAGCCGAGTCGATTTTACCAACCGATCATGGTGAATTTCTCATGGTGGGCTTTGAAAATACGTTAAATGGTGAACATCACGTCGCGCTTGTTAAAGGAAAGATTACCCCGGATGAACCCACGTTAATTCGCGTGCATTCCGAATGCTTAACGGGTGATGCGTTTGCATCACAACGTTGTGATTGTGGGGATCAACTGCATGCGGCGATGGAAAAAATCGAAAAAGAAGGCAAAGGAATTTTGCTTTACATGCGTCAAGAAGGAAGGGGCATTGGGTTAATCAATAAGATTAAAGCTTATGAACTTCAAGATCAAGGCATGGATACGGTGGAAGCCAATCTTGCTTTGGGGTTACCTGAGGATGCACGTGATTATGGAATTGGTGCACAAATATTAAAGGACTTACATGTTGGGAAAATTCGCTTAATGACGAACAACCCACAAAAGATTCATGGACTTGGTGGGTATGGACTTGAAGTTGTTGAACGTGTCAATATTCAAACCAATCACCATGAACGCAGTGATCACTATATGCGAACCAAAAAAGACCGTATGGGTCATCTATTAAAATTTGAGGAGGAAAAGAAATGAAAAAGTTTGAAGGAAAATTACTAGCAGAAGGATTAAAAGTGAATATCGTTGTTGGTCGTTTTAATGAGTTTGTTGGGGGTAAATTATTAGAAGGTGCGAAAGACGCACTAATTCGTCATGGGGCGAGTGAAAGTGATATTGATATTACTTGGGTACCAGGGGCGTTTGAAATTCCACTGGTAGCTCAAAAACTTGTGCAAAAAAATACATACGATGCTGTCATCTGTTTAGGCGCTGTGATTCGTGGAGGCACACCACACTTTGATTATGTTGCAAGTGAAGTAACGAAAGGCGTTGCGCATGTTGGACTTCAAAGTGGAACACCGGTAATCTTTGGTGTATTGACAACAGATACTATTGAACAAGCAATTGAACGTGCAGGAACAAAAGCTGGAAACAAAGGGTTCGATGCAGCAGTTACCGCGATTGAAATGGCAAATCTACTTAAAAATATAGACCAAGGCTAATGCTGAAAGGGTATAAAACATTAATCTTTGATTTTGATGGGACCTTGCATCAAAGCATGCATATTTATGAACCAGCATTTCGTGCCGCGTTCCGCTATCTAGTTGAAAAGCATGATGCAAAAGAAATAAACTGGCCATACGAAGCCATCAAATCATACTTAGGGCAAAATCCCAAAGACATGTGGGCTTCGTTTGGCGATCAATACTCTGAACCCGCCAAACAAGAAGCATCACAGTGCATTACACACACCATGAAAGCCTTAATTGATGAAGGCAAAGCAAAACTGTATGAAGGTGCACTTGAAACACTTGACGCGTTAAAAAAACGTGGATACACGATGTTGATATTAAGCAATACAAAGTCCGAAACGATGGATAAATATCGAGAACTTTTTGAGTTAGATCGCTATTTTGATCGCTATATTTGTAGCGACACAGTTAACTATGCGCCAAAAGAAGAAGTTGTTCAATCGTTGCTTTGTGAGTATGAAGGAAAATTTGTGATAATTGGTGACCGCCATCACGACATGCGTGCAGGACAGGAAAACGGCATCACGACCATTGCGTGTCTTTATGGATTTGGTCATGAGGATGAATTTAAGAATGCTGATATCCACATTCATGACATTCGAGAATTAATGACGTTACTTAAGAATTAAAAAAAACGACTCAGCATGGCCTGAGTCGTTTTTTTTAATTCTATCTATTTGAGTATAATGCATGCGAAATAAGTTCATGCATATTATAATAATCGTGTAGTGAAAGAATGAAAAAAGGAGGTTTTTTTATGATTATAGGTGTACCGAAAGAACAAACGGCGAATGAAACACGCGTTGCGCTTGTGCCACAACATATCCCAGCGTTAATCAAAAAAGGATATAAAGTTGTTATTGAAAAAGGGGCGGGCGATGCGGCAGGGTATTTAGATGAAGTCTATAAAGACAAAGGCGCAGACCTTACATCGAGTTTTGATGAGCTTGCAAAGCAAGTGGACATTCTACTTACTGTTCGTGCCGGTGCAGCCGCAAGCAATGGTGCTTCGATGGCTGAGAAACTGAAAAAGAATCAAATTGTGATTGGTATGTTAGAGCCTTATCAAAAAGATGAGGCTTTTAAGATGCTACTAAATAAAAGTGTTACATCGTTTTCGATGGAACGCATTCCGCGTACCACTCGTGCGCAAAGCATGGATGTTTTGTCTTCGATGGCAAACTTAGCGGGTTACGCTTCGGCCATTATTGGTGCCGATAAAAGTCCAAAGATCTTTCCGATGATGATGACTGCGGCTGGAACCATTCCACCCGCGAATGTATTTGTCTTAGGCGTTGGGGTTGCTGGGCTTCAAGCGATTGCGACCGCAAAACGTTTAGGGGCTGTGGTGAGTGCGTATGATGTCCGCAGTGAAGTGAAAGAACAAGTTCTGTCTTTAGGGGCGAAATTTGTGGAATTTGATCTAGAAAGTGCTGAAGGCGAAGGTGGGTATGCGAAAAAAATGGATGACGCATTCTACGCGCGCCAACGCGAACTCATGAAAGAGGAATTAGCCAACAAAGATGTGGTTATAACCACGGCAAATATTCCAGGAAGAAAAGCGCCGATTTTGATCACTGAAGCCATGGTTAAAGCGATGCCACAAGGCAGTGTTATTGTCGATTTAGCGGCCGAACGTGGTGGAAATTGTGAATTAACGGAGCCTGGAAAAACCGTTAAAGTGCATGGGGTGAATATCGTTGGACCACTGAACTTGCCGGCGGAACTTGTCTTTAATGCATCGATGCTGTATTCCAAAAATATCACGACGTTTCTAGCAAATCTTTGGCAAAAAGAGAATGACGAAGCCATTAATTGGGACGATGATATTGTTCAAGCTACGGTGGTTACACATGAGGGGTCAATCCCAAATGAACAAGTTAAAGAACTCATAGGAGGCGATGCTTCATGACGATTATTTATTTAATAACGATTTTTGCGATGACCGTATTTTTAGGGTTTGAGCTTATTACGAAAGTACCCGCAACGCTACACACGCCATTAATGTCAGGATCAAATGCCATTAGCGGGATTACGATTGTTGGGGCTGTGGGGGTTTTATTAACGCATCTTCTGATTGAGGATGTCGGAATAATCCCATTTATTTTAGGTGCAATCGCGCTCTTTTTTGCGACGGTAAATGTGGTTGGTGGCTTTTTAGTGAGTCATCGAATGCTGGAAAAGTTTAGGGGGAAAAAATAATGGATTATCAAACACTTGAAGCAACAAAAGATGTCTTTGTTGCACTCCTATATTTAGTCAGTGCCATCTTCTTTATTGTCGGGATTAAGAATTTAGCGAAACCAAAAACAGCATCACGTGGGAATCGCATAGGCGCAACCGGGATGTTTTTAGCAATTGTCACAGCGTTTATTGATTTTGGGCTAGTTGTTGATGTTCAAAACGAAGTCATTACAAGTCAATTTCAGTATTGGTATATCCTCGTTATTGCGGTATCACTTGGTGCGCTTGTTGGTGTTTGGGCAGCACTTGGGGTTAAAATGACAGGCATGCCACAAATGGTAGCGATATTCAATGGTCTTGGTGGGGGAGCTTCCTTGCTTGTGGCTGGTGTTTATTATGGCTTTGAACTTGCCAGACAAGCAACACTCGATGTACCGATGCTTGTTGCGACGGTTTTATCGGGTCTAATTGGTGCGGTAACGCTGTCGGGAAGTTTCATTGCTTATGGGAAACTGCAAGGCTTAAAAATTGTGCCGGATAAGCCAGTGACTTTTACTGGTGACTTAGCCTTTAAACTCATCTTACTTGTTGGGTTACTCGGGCTTGGGGCTTACATGGTCATGACACCCGATACGACATTTTGGTATTGGTTAATTGTGATGGGTGGCCTTGTGCTTGGTATTTTCCTTGTGGTTGGTATCGGTGGAGCTGATATGCCAGTTGTGATTAGTTTGCTTAACTCGTATTCGGGTATTGCGGCGGCAGCTACAGGGTTTGTCCTTGGCAACATCGTGTTAATTATTGCGGGGTCACTTGTAGGGGCATCAGGGATTATTTTAACAAACATCATGTGTAAAGCGATGAACCGATCCCTCTTAAACGTACTCTTTGGTGGTTTTGGTGGTGGTACCACGCACACGACAACCGACGAGATTTATGAAGGCAAAGTTACCTCAACATCCGCCGATGAAGTGGCGATGATTTTGGAATCGGCTCAACGCGTTGTGATTGTACCAGGTTATGGTATGGCAGTTGCTCGCGCAGCGACACCGGTACGCATTTTGACAGAGGCGTTAGAAAAAGCAGGGATTGAAGTGGTCTTCGGAATTCATCCCGTTGCCGGTCGTATGCCAGGCCATATGAACGTTTTGTTAGCGGAAGAAAATATTCCATATGAGAAACTGCTTGATTTGGATACGGTGAATCCGACCTTTGCGCAGACCGATGTGGCTATTGTGCTTGGCGCAAATGACGTTGTTAATCCGCTTGCTCGAGAAAAAGATTCAGCGATTGCTGGTATGCCAATTCTTGATGTTGATAAAGCACGTACATGTGTGGTTATTAAGCGTTCGTTAAGTCCAGGGTTTGCGGGGATTCCAAATCCACTCTTTGCAAACGATAACACCTTGATGCTCTTTGGCGATGGGAAGCAAGTTATCGAAGACCTTGTGAAAGCGTATAAAGAACTCTAACTGTTTTAGGAAGATCCTTTGAGGGTCTTCCTCTTTTTTATTGGTGTTTGTTTGAAGGCGAAGTATAACAAAGAGTAAGATACAAAAGTGTTGAAAAATAGACACAAAAAAGAAATGAAGAAACGAGCGATTTATGATGGCTGGTCAAATATTGGTTGTATCCGAAGAAACAAAGCACTATGCCCAAGAAGCAAGGCGTTTGTTTTATGCAAAAGACAAAACAATAAATCCTGAGTTTTTCACCAAACCATATACCGCATGGTTGTGGCTGTAGTAGATGGAAGTGTTGTTGGGATGGTTTATGGGTATTATCTTGATCGCATTGATCAACCGAAAAAAGAACTCTTTTTTCGGTTGATGCATTAAAGGATTATCAA
Organism: Candidatus Izemoplasma sp.; assembly: GCA_007131405.1. Classification (GTDB taxonomy): domain Bacteria; phylum Bacillota_I; class Bacilli_A; order Izemoplasmatales; family Izemoplasmataceae; genus SLQR01. Next base: position 2,240 of record SLQR01000063.1, on the reverse strand, counting down.
TGTCGCGATCAGGAACTCCAACAGATAACCCAACGATTGAAGCATTGAACGGGTGGATTAAGGATGAACTATACAAAAATTTTGATTTATACAACTCAGATGACATACACAAAACAATAGAAGAGTTCTTCTATTACTTTAATCATAAACGATTGGCGTATAGCCAACAATACAAAACCCCAATCCAAGTTAGACTTGAACTGGGGTTTAATTAAATGTCTTTTTTGTGTCTATGAACTCTTGACAAGTTTATTAATAAGAGACCCTTTTTTATGGTTGTTTTTGTGTGTTAAGCCGTTGCGTTAGCATCGTTTCTTTGCTTAAGGTTTTTAGCAATAAAAGATGCGTTGTCACAGCAATACCAACAATAAAAAGCAGTATCGTGACATAAACGATTTGCATAATAAGGATGGAAATTGATAATGTAATCCACAGCAAACTAATCGCACCAATCTTGGTTTTTATGTCAATCGCACGGTACGTAATGTAACTGTAAATATAGATACCAAAGAGTTTATGATGAATGAGCCATAAATAGAGTCGTTTTGAACTCTTCGTATAGCAATAAGCACTTAGAAGCAAGAAAGGTGTGGTTGGAAGAAGTGGTAAGATAATGCCAAGGGTGCCTAAACTTAGGCTGAGGGTTCCTGCGGTGATTAGCAGTATTTTTTTTATCATTTCACATCAGAAAGCGGGATATTTAACGCTTTGGCAATGCCTTTTCCATAATCTTTATCGGCTTGCATGCAGTGCTTAATGTGACGTAATTTCATGGCTTTAGGAATATCCCCCATATGGCGAGCGGTGTTGTCAAAAAGCACTTGTTGTTGAGCTTTGCTCATGATGCGGAAGAGTTTTCCAGGTTGGGTAAAATAATCATCATCGTCTTCTCTAAAGTCGTAGTTATACCCATCACCGTCTAACTTAAGTGGTGTTTCTTTCATGTCTTTGTGATCTTCCCATTCATCTTCACTGTTTGGCCAGTAACCAATCGTTTTCCCGGCGTTATCATCCACACGCATGGTGCCATCACGGTGATAACTATGCATTGGGCACTTTGGTGCATTCACTGGAATCATGTTGTGGTTAACTCCAAGGCGATAACGCTGAGCATCGCCATATGAGAATAAACGACCTTGCAACATCTTATCGGGTGAAAAACCAATCCCGGGCACAATGTTGGCAGGGTTAAAAGCGGCTTGTTCGACGTCACGGAAGTAGTTATCTGGGTTACGGTTTAACTCAAAATAACCAACATCTATTAATGGGTATTCGTCTTTATACCACACTTTTGTTAAATCAAACGGATTGTATGGATGGTTGTTGGCTTGTTCTTCAGTCATGACTTGGATAGACATCGTCCAACGTGGGTAATCTTTGTTGTCAATCGAAGACAGTAAATCGTTTTGGTGACTTTCACGGTCTTTCCCAACTAACGCTTCAGCTTCTTCATCGGTTAAGTTGTCAATCCCTTGATTGGTTTTCAAATGAAACTTAACCCAAACACGTTCATTTTTAGCGTTAATCATGCTGTATGCGTGAGACCCATACCCATTCATGTTTCGGTACGATTTTGAAATTCCTCGGTCACTCATGGTGATGGTAACTTGGTGAAGCGATTCTGGAAGAAGTGTCCAAAAATCCCAATTGTTTTTTGCGCTTCGTTGGTTGGTGTAAGGGTCGCGTTTAACAGCACGATTTAAATCGGGAAAACGGTGTGGGTCGCGGATGAAAAAGACTGGGGTGTTGTTGCCCACTAAATCCCAATTGCCCTCTTCGGTGTAAAACTTCATCGCAAAACCGCGGATGTCACGTTCAGCATCCGCTGCGCCACGCTCACCAGCAACCGTTGAAAAGCGCACAAACATCTCAGTCTTTTTGCCGATTTCTGAGAAGATTTTCGCTTTCGTGTATTGCGTGATGTCGTGGGTCACGGTGAATGTTCCAAAAGCACCTGATCCCTTTGCATGCATGCGTCGTTCAGGTATAACTTCACGGTCAAAATGCGCAAGTTTCTCTAAGTACCAAACATCTTGGAGTAACATTGGCCCACGTTTTCCAGCGGTCATCGCGTTTTCATTGTCATAAACAGGTGCGCCAACGTAATTCGTTAGTTTCTTTCCTTTAGCTTTTTTCATTGTAAACCCCCTAAAATATTTTTATCACTTACACCTTCATCATAAAATGACGTAATGAATAAGTAAATGAAAATTCACGTGGATAAAAAATAATAGAAACTA
>SLQR01000095.1 GCA_007131405.1 Candidatus Izemoplasma sp. | reverse complement strand
GCAAGCGTAATAAACTTACGGCCATTAATACGGCCATTAAATAAAAGATCTGAAATCGGAATAAGCAAAAAGACAACCCACCCAGGATGTGCCATGTCAAGCCCGAAAGCAAGCCATAAGAAAAGCACAAGTGAAATCAGTGGCATCATCGAATTCAAGCGACGCAAAATCTTACCACTCAGCAAAATACTTGAGATAGGGATCAACAAAAAAAACGTTAACCCAAGCAACCAATTTTCAAGCACAAAGCCACTAAACAAGAAAAGCAATAAACTAATGAGCGGCATCGCCGCCACTAAACGTTTTCGAAACATACAATCACCTCTTCAATTAATATAATTCAATTTTATCATACTCACCGCCAAAAACCGTTTACTTTTCATAAAAAAAAACAGACTTACGTCTGCTTTCCATTTTTATCAAAGACTTTATCTTGGTAAACTTGGTAATACGCTTTAACCGTATCGTGTGAAAAAGGGCCTTCGCGTTTTTCAACAAGAGCTTTAAGGAAATTCAGTTCCTTTTCAAGAATTTTCTTTAATTCTGGTGGGTAATCCATTTTAATTTTGTGTTTATTGTATTCTTTACGATCAAGCACATTGTACGAGTAATCTGGTTTTACCATAACATCCAAATCATAATCAATGTACTTTAACGCTTCATCATCAATCATATACGGTGAAGCGATGTTGCAATAATAATAAATTCCATTCGGTCGGATAATCCCAATAATGTTAAACCAATGCCCTTTGAAAAACCAGGTAACTGACGGTTCTTTGGTGTACCAAAAACGTCCATTTGATTCAAGTACTTTGGTTCGATAGTTCGCAAGCACGACCGCATCGTCTTGAACATCAACGACCGTAGCATGGGTCCAGATCCGATGTAATTTTTCGTCATGTTTGTAGCTGTGAACGACAATGTCGTCCCACGTTTTTACGTTCATAAAAGTCACATCCTCTTAGTGCTATTATAGCATAAAAAAGATTGCTTAAAACCTCTAAGCAATCTTTTTCATGACCACATCAAAGCAAACACAATCAACGCCACAATCAGCACCAACACATCAACAATAATGATGATGGTCCAAGTGCGTTTTGAGTAGTCTTTATTTTTTTGTTCAATGTTTCGATGTTCATCTTCATACATAGGCCCTCACCTCACCTATAGTATACCATTCTTTTTTCATCCAACAAACAAGTTTACTTTTTCAAGTAATTTTTGCCTTTTAACGATTCCGGTTCATGGGTGGATAAATCGTGATATCCTTGTTGACGCAATGCTTCATAAATAAGAATAGCCGCCACATTCGACAGATTTAAGCTACGAACCTTTTCACTCATCGGCAAGCGCATACATGTCGGGAGATAATCCTGTAAAATGGCTTTGGGAATCCCAGACGATTCGCTGCCTAAAATAAAGTACAGATTCGCCTTGGTGTCGGTAAAATCAAATTGGTCGGGTGAACGTTCTCCGTATCGAGTCAAAAAATAATACTCGCCCTTATTTTCTTGCATAAAATGCTCAAAATTCTCATAAACATGAACATCGAGGTCATCAATATAGTTTGCCCCACTGCGTTTAAGGTATTTTTTGTCCAGTGAGAACCCAAGTGGTTTAATGAGATGCAACGTGGTGTTGGTGGCCACGCAAGTGCGCATTATATTGCCAGTGTTTTGTGGAATTTCTGGTTGATATAAAACAAGATGATTCATGTTATTCCTCCATTGCGTTTAGTATGAGTTTTGCGGTCTGTTCAAACCAGTCAACGTGCTTATAATTGTTGTAAACCTGTTTCATGAGTGGGAGCGCATCCATCACACCTTGATTCATCAAAAGTGCCATCGCATTGCGTTTTAACACAAGCCCCCCGCGAAACCCAAACGCATAGTTTTTATACGCTTTTTGAATCGCTTTATTTGACATGGTTAAAAGGTCCGTTAAATTTAGTTGTGCGTGATCATCGGCGGTAAAGACATCATGAAAAACAGGGGTAATCGCCTGGTTTTTTGGACACACTTTTTGACAGATATCGCAGCCAAAAAGTTTGGTTTTAAGCGGGCGTAAATCACACATATCAAGCGCTTCTTTCGCTTGGGTTACATAAGACGTACATTTCCTTTTATCAAACCCATGATCAAGCGCACCGGGTGGACAGGCATCAATGCATTTTGTGCAATCCCCACACGTATCATACGCGTAAGGTTCCGTTTCATACACGGTATCAATAAGCATCACACCGATAAAATGATACGTGCCAAAGGTTGGGTGAATGAGAAACTGATTTTTGCCCAAGTACCCAAGCCCAGCAAGATGTGCCGCAAAACGTTCATCGATTGGACTAATGTCTGCGTAGCCTTTTGCTTTAATGCCTTGAGAATCAAGCGTGGCTTCAAGGTCTTTAAAAGCTTGCTGATAAACTTGGTGATAATCCAACCCATAACTATAGCGTGATACGTTGCCGTAGCCTTTGCCTTTAAAAGGCACTTCTTCTTTTGGGTAACTCAAACTAAACATTAGCATCGTTTCATAGTCGCTTAATGCCGAAAAGTCTTCGCGTAATTCCGCGAAGGCTTCTAAACGTTTTTTGATGTATGTCTTCACACTTATGGCTTTGACATCATCGATGTATTGATGCTTAATTTGAGGGTTCATATGAGCCTCCAATAAGGAAAATGGTGGGTGCCTAAAGCACTCCACCATTTTATCATGTCAGCCTGCCGCCAAACAAGCTGATAGATTCATTGATTGCACCTTTATTATAGCACAGTTTGCAAATAGTGGCAGTTACCTACAAGATATTAATGGTGTTTTGCACGAATGCGGTCAATGAATGTTGCGTCATAGTCACCACTTTTTAACATCGCTATTTCCTCTTTATAAGGCGGATAAAGACGTTTTTTACTGTCGTCATTTTCCGTTACATATGGGGTTTCTAAAATTTTTGGAATAGCGCTAAACGCTTCATGATGTACGATGTAATGCAGCGCGTCAAACCCGATGTGGCCTTTGCCTAGATTTTCATGGCGATCTTTAGATGCGCCTTTAGGGTTTTTTGAATCGTTAATATGAAGGACACTAATACGGTTCAGTCCAACTATGTCATCAAAGGTTTTTAATACCTCATCAAATTGATCTTTTACATCATAGCCTGCATCATGGGTATGACAGGTATCAAAGCAGACGCTTAAGCGTTCGTCGCGCTCAACGCCTTCAATAATCATTTTGATTTCTTCAAAGCGGCGACCGACTTCCGTACCTTTGCCTGCCATGGTTTCAAGCGCAACGCGTGTATCAATATCTTTCGTTTCTTCAAACACGACGTTTAAGCTTTCAACGATGTACTTAATCCCAACCTCAGTGCCTTGTTTTACATGGGCACCTGGGTGAAGCACAATTTGCGTTGCGCCCATTGCGTGCGTGCGTCTTAACTCACTAATTAAAAAATCAATGGCAAAGGCGCGTTTTTCTGGGTCTGGGTTGGCAAGGTTCATGACATACGGCGCGTGCACAACAATATCCTCAGGGTTAATGCCTTCATCTTT
>SLQR01000116.1 GCA_007131405.1 Candidatus Izemoplasma sp. | reverse complement strand
GGGTGAGTTCACGGATTCAGAAATCAGCGCCTTTATCTACTAACTAAAAGTTCCAAATAAACTGCGCCTTACCTTTTGGTCATAGCGACCAATAAATAGGCGCAGTTTTGTTTTGCCAATCTTGCCAAATGAAAAGGTTTCGTGTTTGCTATAATCGTCTACGAGCGCAGGGAATGCCGTACCCGTAAAATAACTAAATCAAAAATGCAGACCCATTTATGCCTAAGTCATCTCAAACTTTTTTCGCATTCAACGTACCCTAAAAAACCATTATGTTATAATGAAGATACAGGGAGTGTTTAACACGATGACCAATTCGCTTAATGTTGACGTACACAAAAACGCAAACTTTTTAATCAAACTCTATACAATAATAAGGAGGCAATATTTTGTACGAAATCATTCAAGACTTCACACATCCCATTTTTGAAGAAAAAACTGGTCCTTTTGTATCTATTTATCAAGAAACCCACCGTGCCCCATCGGACACGAAACAAGACAGTGTCCGTTTTAAAAACCTCATAAAAGAGGTTGAAGGTCTGTTAAAAGAGAAACACAAAAAAGACATCTATGAACCCATGCTTAAAACATTGCATGAAATACGCGATAATCAACTGCTTTGGGGGCATACTCAGGAAGGCTTTGTCCTTTTTGCGAATCCAAATTACTGTGTCCTTTTCATGCTCCCGCGTCCGGTTAAGACGCTCACCATGGTATCGAATTCACTCTACACAAAACCCTTAATCCGCCACTTTCAAACTGTCGACATGTATCATGTCTTGGTGATTGATAAAGACAATTTTAAATTGTATGAAGGGAACCGAGATGATGTCAAAGAAGTGGTGATTGACCCAGACATTCCAACCTCGAAAAAAGAGGTACTTGGTGATGAAAATGAACAATCTTATTTATCACATGCTTCCTATGGTGGAGCAAGTGGCTCAACAATGTATCACGGACATCACGATAAAAAACAAACATTTGAAACCGATATAGAACGCTATTTCAATTACGTCGATAAATTTGTGCATCAAGCTTACTCGAATAAAACAGAAGCACCACTTATCTTATGCGCACTTGATGAATACCAAGGCGTCTTTAAAAAAATAAGTGACAATCCTTACTTACTCAAAAAAGGGATTCATCATTCCACAAAAGAGTTAAAAGACAAACAAATTAAAGAAAAAGCCTGGGAAATCCTCGAACCAATCTATCAAGAAAAAATAACCATTCTAGTGGATAAATATCGCCAAGCTCAAACGAAAAAACTAGGATCAAATATTTTAGCCGATATTGCAAGAAGCGTTGTGAAAAACAAAGTTGAAACCATTTTGATTGAAGAAAACCGAGTGATTCCAGGCAAATTTGATTATGAAACAGGCAAGCTAAATCTAACCAACATCAATGATACAGTAGCTGATGATGTGCTCGATGATTTAGCTCAACTCGTTCAAAAGAATGGCGGAAGCGTCTTTGTTTTAGATAAAGACCATATGCCAACCGATACCGGTGTTGCTGCTATTTATCGATTCTAAACACAATCAATTCCATAAAAAACGTTTCCTCATAGATAAATGAGGAAACGTTTTTCTTAATTAAACTTGAGCAGTTTTGCATTAATAGCGACAATCACTGTACTTAGTGACATAAAGATTGCACCAACTGCGGGTGAGATTAAAATACCAACCGCAACTAGCGCCCCAGCTGCAAGCGGAATCGCTATTACGTTATAGGCCGTTGCCCACACAAGATTTTGAACCATTTTATTGTAGGTTTTCTTACCAAACATTACCAGATTTAGAATGTCTTTTGGGTCGCTATTGACTAAGACAATATCGGCTGTTTCAACAGCAACGTCCGTTCCTGAACCTATGGCAATCCCAATATCTGCTTTGGCAAGGGCTGGTGCATCGTTTACGCCGTCGCCAGTCATTGCAATCATCGTATATTTTTCTTTTAGTTCTTCAATAATCGACTGTTTTTCATCGGGTAAAACTTCTGCATATACGCCATCAAGATTGAGTTCTTCTGCTACTTTATTCGCGGTTTCTTGGTTATCACCCGTGACCATATAACAAGCAATGCCACGTTCTTTTAATGTCTTGATGGTTTCATACGATGTTTTACGAATTTGATCGCTCAGGCCAATGACTCCAACAAACGCATCATCGACGAAAACATAAACATACGTTGCCAGTTCAATCGCTTTTAAGTCTGGTTCCTTATCGATACGCGAAGACGCTGCTTTTGGGCTTAATACTTCAATGGTTTTTCCGTTCACCTTCGCTTTAATGCCTTTGCCTTTCATGGCTTCAAAGTCTTTAACATCGTTAAGTTTAAGGTCTTTTTTCTTGGCGCTTTTTAAGATCCCTTTTGCAAGTAAATGTTCAGAATCTTGTTCTGCGGATGCAACAAGCGTTAACAGCGTCGTTTCATCATACGATTCATCCGCTACATAAACTTCAGATACTTCAAATGAGCCTTCCGTTAGCGTACCGGTCTTATCAAAGACAATGGCATCAATGTGACGCGCACTCTCAAACGCGGTACGGTTACGAATTAACAGACCGTTTTTAGCTGACAGCGTGGTTGATTGAGCAACGACAAGGGGAATGGCAAGCCCGAGTGCATGTGGGCAGGTAATAACCATAACGGTTGCCATGCGTGTGATTGAAAAAGCAAGATCTCCCGAAATAATCAACCATACAACAAGCGTAGTTACCCCAACGGTGATAGCAATAAGTGTTAAATAAAACGCTGCTTTATCCGCTAAACCTTGTGTCTTCGATTTATCCTGTTGAGCTTCTTTAACCATTTTAATGACTTTTGATAAGTAACTGTCATCGCCAAGATCAGAGATTTTTACTTTTAGCGATCCATCGCCATTTAATGCCCCACCAAAAACTCCGTCATCTTTGCTCTTTTTAACCGGTTTAGATTCCCCAGTTATAAACGATTCATCAACATCACTTTTGCCATCAACAATCTTACCATCAACGGGAATTTTTTCACCCGGTTTCACCAGAACAATATCGCCTTTTTTTAGATCGTTGACCGATACTTTCTTGGTTTCGCCGTCTTTTACTAGCCAAGCGTCATCCGGCATCATCTCAGCAAGTTTATCAAGGGCCATTGATGCGCTCATCACCGAACGCATTTCAATCCAATGACCAAGCAACATAATGACAATTAAGGTCGCTAACTCCCAGAAAAAGTCATCACCTTCTAACCCAAATACGGTTGCACTACTGTATAGATATGCCACCGTAATCGCAAGTGCGATTAGGGTCATCATGCCTGGGCGTTTGTCTTTTAGTTCTTTGTACGTTCCGTGAAGAAACGGCCAACCTCCATACACATAGACAATGGTTGCTAGACCAAAAAGAACATAACTTCGGCCTGGAAAATCTACCGTAAAATTGAACCAATCTTGAATCATCGTGGATAAAAGCAAGATTGGTACCGTTAAAATAAGCGAAACAATAAAGCGTTGTTTAAAGTCCTTAATCATTGATTCATGATCGTGATTGTGATTATCGTGGTTATGATTATCATGATCGTGTCCCATATCTACACCTCAACTTTATATTATTTCATGATTCAATCTTTTTTATTCTTACTATTAGTATAGCATTTTTTAATGCACGCACTCAAATGGACAATAAAAAAGCCTTTTACACTTGCG
>SLQR01000102.1 GCA_007131405.1 Candidatus Izemoplasma sp. | reverse complement strand
GACTAAGTAAAATAGATGCGTCCACATAAGACTTTGCGGGAGACGATAGAAAAAGGTCAACCCTTTTGCTACCTCACCAGATATAGCGATGGAGTAAAAATTTGCTGAGATTAAATAATAAATATCTTGAGAAAAATAAAGTCCAATTAATAACAAATTAAATATGACGAGTAATCGTCGAACGCCTTTTGGCTTAAATAGTTTAATAAATGCCAACACAAAAAGACCATAAGATAGTGTGAATAAGAGATTTCGAAAAAAATCCAAATTCAAAATATGGCTGGGTTGGAATTCAAAATAGAGAAGTCTTGCTTTAAAGGTCAATTCTAAGAACATTATGATGAAAATAAAAAGAGCAAGAAGGGCAAGTGAAGATTTATAATCCTTCATGTGGATCACCTCGAGTTGAACTGTGTTTGTATTTACAATATATTCTACCACATTATGGTAACTTAGCAAATAAAGTAGCAATAAGATACACGAAAAAAACAGTGTTATGTCTTGACAATTGGAGTGCTTTTGCATACAATGTTTATAGTCTTTAAATATATAAGACAGATGGCGGCTGTGGCGAAGTGGTTAACGCACTGGATTGTGGCTCCGGCATTCGAGGGTTCGATTCCCTTCAGTCGCCCCATCAAAATGGGCTATGGCCAAGAGGTTAAGGCATCGGACTTTGACTCCGACATCGAAGGTTCGAATCCTTCTAGCCCAGCCATTTAATGCGGGTGTGGCGGAACTGGCAGACGCGCTAGACTTAGGATCTAGTTCTTCGGAGTGCAGGTTCGATTCCTGTCACCCGCACCACTATGGTAAATAACACAATTTCAATAATGAAATTGTGTTTTTTTTATATTTAACTTGAAATCAGATACGAAAAAAGCATAAACTAAAATAAAGAGAATAACTAAAGTGAAGGTGGCGAAACGATGATCTATACATGGACGTTAAATCCAGCGATTGACTATCGCCTTGAAGTGGATGAGTTAGAGTTAGGCACACTCAACCGTGCAGACTTTAATAAGTTTACCGCTGGGGGCAAAGGAATTAATGTATCGATTGTATTAAAGCAGATGGGTGTTAGTAACGTTGCCATTGGCTTTATTGGTGGTTTTACAGGTAAATATCTAAGCGATTTTTTGAAGAGTAAATATGAACTCCAAACCGATTTTGTGACCATTCAAGATAATACGCGTATTAATGTTAAGTTAGCCAGTGACGTATTGACAGAAATAAATGCTCGTTCCCCAATGGTCACCGATGATGAACTCGCAAAACTGTTTAAGAAGGTCAATCGAGTTACAATCAATGATCTCGTTGTTTTAGCTGGAAGCAGCATCAAATCACAAAAAGGGATTTATGAGAAACTTGCAAAACTATTTAGCGAAAATAGTATTCCTTTTGTTGCGGATTTGGATCAAAACGCGTTAAAAGAAGTTATTTCCTATGGACCGTTCGTGATTAAACAAAATCTTTATGAACTTGAACGCTATTTTGGTGTGAGTATGAACGAGGAACATGACATAGTTGCATACGGTAAAAAACTACTTGAAAAAGGCACAAAGCATGTTTTGATATCCTTGGGTTTAAAAGGCTCTTACTACATTGGTGAAGATATTGTGTATAGAGCGGAACCGTTAAGTGGTAAAGTGCGTAATACAGTAGGAACCGGTGACAGCATGTTAGCGGGATTTATCGGTACATTATCTCGCACAAAAGACATTAAAAAAGCATATAAATGGGCTGTTGCGGCGGGCTCAGCAACTGCATTCAGCTATGGGCTTGCCAAACTCGATGAAATTAGCGTATTATTAGACCAAGTAAAAATTCGAACAATTTATAAGTAGCGTAATCGAAACACTTGTATAGGCAGGGATACTTTGATAAGTATCCCTGCCTATGTAAGGCGTGTTGAAAGGAGGTAATTTTGATGCATAAAGGCGCTATTGCAAGTAAAGGGTATGCTATCGGTAAAGCGCTTTGTTTAGTAAAAAAACAACGCGAAATACCGAAGACAAAAATTACCAATGTTCAAGAGGCAATCACACAATTTGAAGACGCTATAAGAAAAAGTATAAACGCTGTTCAGGCGATTCAAGATAAACTTGAAGGTCACCACGCTATTTTTCAAGCACATTTAGAAATGATTCGCGACCCTGAAATAAAAACGCGCACCGAGAAAATAATTAAAGATGAAAAACTTCATCCAGCCTATGCTTATAAAGTCGTAACCGACGAGTTCATTGATGTTTTTGACTTGATGGAGAACGATTATTTTAAAGAACGTGCAAGTGATATCAAAGATATTCAGCACCGAGTCTTAACTTACCTCTTGAATGAAGAAGAGGAGCCGGATGTTGACTACCTTGATGATACCATCATTTTTACAGATGATTTAACACCAAGTGACACAGCTAAACTTGATTTAAATAAGGTCGTCGGTGTCGTTACAGAAAGAGGTGGCATCACAAGCCACTCAGCTATCATGGCACAAGCCTTTGATCTGCCAGCACTTGTTGGTGTTGGTGACATCATGAAGAAAGTAAAGACTGGTGATACCGTTATTGTTGATGCGGTTGAAGGAAATGTGAAGTTGAAGCCCACTGAAAGTGAATTGGTAGCAGCGAACGTTCGTGTATTAACACACAACAAAAGGCTCGAAGCGTTAAAACACTATATTGATAAGGAATCAATAACCCAAGACGGCCATAAAATAGCTCTGTATGCCAATGTAGGCAATCCAATCGAACTTGAAACCATTGCTAAAAGTGGCGCAGAAGGGATTGGCTTATTTCGAACAGAATTTTTGTTTATTGATAGAGATACGATGCCAACGGAAACGGAACAAATTAAAGATTATAAAAAAGTGTTTGACATGTTTGATGATGTTACCGTACGTACGTTTGATATTGGTGCGGATAAAGAACTTTTATATCTAAAGACAAATCATGAACTTAATCCAGCTTTAGGTGAACGTGGTATTCGATTGTATTTTAAAGAACCTGCGATGTTTAAAACGCAAATTCGTGCGTTACTAAAAGCAGCGAAAGATAAGAAATCATTAAAAATTATGTTTCCAATGGTCTCGCATCTAAATGAAATAATTCAAGCTAAAAAACTAATTGATGAGGTAATCGAATCATTGATAAATGATAATATACCCCATCAAAAGAACTTGATTATTGGTATAATGATTGAAGTTCCATCCGCGGCATTAAATGCGAGAGAACTCGGTGAATATGTTGATTTTTTTAGTGTAGGCACAAATGATTTGATACAATATTTGTATGGTGCGGATCGAACAAACGATTCACTTACGTATCTTAATAAACCCTATGATCCATCGTTTATTAAGCTAATAAAGCATGTTGTTGATGCGGCTAAAGCAACAAACACAGCAATCAGCGTTTGTGGTGAACTGGCTGGTGAACTTGATATGGCACCTTTATTTGTGGGTTTGGGGATAGATACGTTAAGTATGGCTATGAATCGTATATTACCTGTACGTGAATTAATAAATAATATAGAGTATACAACGATTTGTGAAATCACAGAGAAGATACTGTTAACCAAATCAGACGTTGAGATTCAATCAATCTTAAAAACAAAATTTAAATAGAAAAAGAGATGAAAGTCTCTTTTTTCTTTACGGTAGTTTATGCTATAATTGTCATAGTTGAGTTAAAGTATGTGTATACTCTGAATAAGATCGGTG
>SLQR01000015.1 GCA_007131405.1 Candidatus Izemoplasma sp. | reverse complement strand
TGAAAATAACCACATGCTTTTAATTGCTGAAGATTCAAGTGCTTTTCCACGGGTTACGCATCCCGTTGATCACGGAGGACTTGGCTTTAACTATAAGTGGAACATGGGATGGATGAACGATACGTTGCGGTATTTTCAAGAAGACCCCTTATTTCGTCGACACCATCACCATTTGATTACGTTTTCACTTCATTATGCGTTTTTTGAAAACTTTGTTTTGCCGCTTTCGCATGATGAATTTGTGCATGGTAAACGCTCACTGGTCGAAAAAATGCCTGGTGATTACTGGCAAAAGTTTGCGAATGCACGTTGTTTGCTAGGCTTCTTTTACACCCATCCTGGAAAAAAACTGTTATTTATGGGCCAAGAGTTTGGCCAAATGCATGAATGGAAAGACTATAAAGAACTCGATTGGCATTTACTAAAATACCCAATGCATGATGGGTTCCATCGTTACAACCGTGACTTTCGTCAACTCATTGAACGCGAACCTGCTCTTTACGAACTCGATCACGACTGTGAAGGCTTCGAATGGATTGATGCGGATAACCACGAACAAAGTGTCTTAAGCTATATCCGTTATGAATCCGACACAAATCACCACGTTGTAGTGGTTTTAAATATGACACCGAATGTGTACCATCACTATGAAATCGGTGTGCCCGGTAGAGGCACGTATACCGAGATCATGAATAGCGATTACGATAAATACGGTGGATCAAATCAATACAATGGGGTACCTCTTAAAACCATTGATGAACCGATGCACCGCTTTAAACAAAAAATTGCCATGACGATTTCCCCACTAAGTGTCACCGTATTAAAATGGAGTGATTAGATGCGAAAAGATGTTGTTGCTATGGTACTGGTCGGTGGACGCGGTACACGGCTTGGACCAATCACCAAATACAAAGCGAAACCTGCCGTTACCTTTGGCGGCAAATATAAGCTTATTGACTTTGTCTTAAGCAACCTTTCACATGCCTTTATTGATACCGTTGGGATCGTCACTCAATATGAACCGCATGCTTTAATGGATTACATCCAACGCGGAAGCAGTTGGGATTTAGATGTGTCCGACGGTGGGATTCATTTTCTTACGCCTTATACAAGTTTTGAAGGCGATAAATGGCAAAAAGGGACGGCACACGCCGTTGCGCAACACATTCGTTTTATTGACATGTATAAACCAAAACACGTGCTGATTTTATCGGGCGATCATGTCTATAAGATGCAGTATGAAAAACTTATTCACACCCACGAAGAAAGTGATGCTGATGTGACGATTGCTGTCTTTAAACCGCATGACGATTTATCGCGTTACGGGGTGCTTGATCTTGATCAAAACAACCACATTATTGATTTTGAAGAGAAACCAGACAACCCAAAAAGCGATTACGCTTCCATGGGTATTTATGTTTTTAAAACACGTGTCCTTAATGAAATGCTTGGCAACAATTTTAATCACGCCAACGATTTTGGGAAAAACATCATACCGAAAGCCTTAGCTGAAAACTACCATGTGCATGGGTATGTGTTTAACGATTATTTTCGTGATGTGGGCACAATTCAAAGTTTGTATGATGCGAACATGGATTTGCTTGACCATCCAGAGTATTTAAAGTTGCATGATTACAAAACGCAACCGCTTTACACAAAGACAGAGAACTTACCGCCGCATCATAATATGGCCAGTGATGCTGTGACGAATGCACTCATTAGTGATGGTGTATTAATCATGGGGCGCGTGCATCATTCCGTTCTATCGAGTAATGTCACCATCAAAGCCCATGCGTTTGTGCAAGACTCTGTTATCTTTTCTAACGTCACAGTAGGCGAACACAGTGAAATAAAAAACTGCATTGTGCTTGAAGGCACGTATATTTTGCCCCGAACAAAACTGGTTTTTGATGACGTGACTGTCATCGATAATGAAACCCTTTGGGCGATGGGAGGGAAACGCTCATGAATCGATTTCTCGCGATTATTGACGCGACCTCAAAAGAGCAACTTGGGCTCTTGACCATTCACCGTATGCCTGGGGCTTTGCCGTTTGCTGGGAAGTACCGACTGATTGATTTTGCGCTGTCCAATATTAAACACGCAAACATCAAAAACGTGGCGGTTTTTCCTTATGGCAATTACCGTTCGCTTCAAGATCATGTTGGTTCAGGTAAACGGTGGGATCTTGATCGTCGCCACGATGGACTCTTCATTTTACCACCGAAAAATATGGCCGTCACTAGTGAAGATATGATTTCATTTCAGCGCATGCATGAACACATTGAACACTTCAGAAGAAGTACCCAAGACCATGTGTTAATTACACAAGCAAATATTGTCTGGAGCATTGATTTTAACAGTGTCTTAGACAACCATATTGCTTCAAAAGCGGATATAACCGAAATTATTTGTGAAAAGAAAAGACTTAAAACGTTTATTATCTCGAAAAGCAAACTTTTAAATTATGTCAATCATTACGACGCAATTCCTTATAATACCTTAAACGATGTCGTTCGTTTCGCCCCATCAGTTCAAATAAACACCTATGTGCATCAAGGCTACGTTCGTTATATAAAAGATACCTTTAATTACCTCAAAGGAAACCTTGATATGCTTCGGTTTGACCGTGGAACACAAATCTTTTTATCTGAAAGACCGATTATCTCAAAAGAAAAAACGGCACCGCCTGCACGCTATGAATCTCATGCCCAAGTCACCAACAGCATGATTGCAAGTGGGTCTATTATCGACGGCGTTATTAAGCATTCAATTATTGGCCGCGATGTAACAATTAAGCGTGGAGCAGTGGTTGAAAACAGCATAATAATGAGTAACTCAGTAGTTGAAGCAAATGCATCAATTCATTATGGGATTCTCGATAAAAGCACTGTCATTAAAGAAAACACCGTTATTGAAGGCACGCTTTTTGATCCTTACGTAACACAAAAATACCAAGTGGTGACCAATCAAAGTCACATCAATGTCTTGCATGTTGCTAGTGAAGCCAATCCATTTGTCAAAACCGGTGGTCTTGCGGATGTGGTTCAAGGCTTGAGTGAGCATTTAGCCAAACGCGGAACGACTGTAAAAGTAATTATCCCGCTTTATAAACAAGTTAAAGCGCGATTTGAAGAAGCCCTTAAACTGGTTGAATCACGTGTTATTCATTATGGCGATGAACCATGCAAAATAAATATTTACCAGATGAATTACCACCAAGTAGATTTTTATTTCCTTGAAAATTTCCGTTATTTTGAACGCGATGAAATCTATGGTTATGACGACGACTGCGACCGCTTTGCCTTGTTTAATCACGCGATTGTGGAAATGATTGATCTGTTTGGTGAACTCGATTTAGTTCACTTGCATGATTGGCATACCGGTCTAATTCCACTCATTTTTAAGCAACGTCATAAAAACCCACCAAAAACACTCTTAACGCTTCATAATATTGATTATCAAGGGGAATGCAAACTTGACATACTTGATAAGCTTGGCATCGATTACCAATCGGATTTTGAACAGACATTAAACTTTTTAAAGACCGGCATTACCCATGCGACCAAACTGTCCACGGTTTCACCAACGTATCGTGATGAACTTCGTTATGAGTATTACGGCAAAAAGTTAACGCCAGTACTTTTAAAGCGTGAGCGCGATTTCTATGGTATACTAAATGGGATTTCCACCCAATTAAAACCCGAACATGACACGTCAATTGCCAAACAGTATTCGGAAAAAACACTTGCCGATAAGCTTGAAAATAAACGCTATTTACAGCGAAATATGGACTTAATTGAAAACGATAATGCCTTTGTGATTGGGTGTGTGTCGCGACTCGCTGAGCAAAAAGGCTTTGACATTATGCTGCCTGCGCTTGAACAGTTTTTACACAAACATGAGGATGTTCAATTTGTCATACTTGGTCAAGGCAATCAACACTATATCGACCGCCTTGAAGAACTTAAAGCACACTACCCAACACGCATTGCACTCAATATCGGTTACGATGCGACGCTTCCGAACTATATCTATGCGGGGGCTGATTTATTTTTAATGCCTTCACGCGTTGAGCCATGTGGACTGAGTCAAATGATTGCCATGCACTATGGAACGGTGCCACTTGTTCGTCAGACAGGTGGGTTAGCAGATACCGTTGAAGCCTATGATAGTGTCACAAAACAAGGCAAAGGCTTTATGTTTTTTAACTACGACACACCATCGCTGCTTCAAGCTTTGCATGATGCCTACACGCTTTACTCTAAGGATCAAACGACATGGAAAAAAATGATGATTCGTGGAATGCAAAGTGATTTTAGTTTAATTCGACAAGCAACAAAAATGCTTGAATTGTACCGATTAATTATTTAATTTATTAGGAGAGATTCACATGAAACCATTTGATACAAAAACAAACTTTAAAAAGGCCTATAAGAACCGCCTTGAAACGATGTATGCGAAAGCTTTCGACGATAGCACACTCAGAGAACAGTACCACGCACTTGGTTCACTCGTCTTCGATCAACTAAGTCCGATTTGGCGTGCGAGTAAAAAAGCGCAACAAAAACACGACCAAAAAACAGTCTATTATTTCTCAATGGAATTTTTAATGGGACGGTTAATCACCAACAACATCATGAACTTAGGCCTTCGTGATGTGATTGAAGAAGGGCTTAAAGATCTCAATCTTGATTTACAGGCCATCGAACATTATGAAGCTGATGCTGGCCTTGGAAACGGTGGGTTGGGGCGCTTAGCTGCTTGTTTTTTGGATTCCCTAGCTTCGCTTGGTCTTGTCGGCCACGGAAACGGAATCCGTTATCGTTATGGGCTCTTTGAACAAGATATTCAACAAGGCTATCAAGTCGAAAAACCAGACGACTGGTTAAAAGACCAATATGTGTGGGAAATCCGCCACGAAGAAGAAGCCATTGATATTCCTTTTGGTGGATACGCAACCTTTGAAAATGGTCAGTCTAAATACGTGCCGGATGAATACATTAAAGCGGTGCCTTACGAAGTGCCAATTATTGGTGAAGGAAACGAACACATCAATAAATTAAGGCTTTGGAGTGCTGAACCGACAAGTGTATATCCAGCGGATGTTGACGCGATTGAGTACGACCAAGAAATCCGACGTTTAAGTGGATTTCTTTACCCAGATGACACCACAAAAGAAGGTAAAATTTTACGCATTAAGCAACAGTACTTCTTTAGTGCAGCTGGTGTGCGTCGTATTTTGAAGGACCATTATGATCGGCATGAAACCTTTGAAAACGTACCGGATCAACTGGTGTTCCAAATTAACGATACCCATCCATCACTCATTATTCCTGAAATGATGCGCATATTCATGGATGATTATGCTATGGAATGGGATGAAGCTTGGGCAATTACCACCAAAACATGTGCTTACACAAACCATACTATCTTAGCGGAAGCGCTTGAACGTTGGCCAATTAGCATACTTCAACCTGTTTTACCACGTGTGTATCAAATTATTGAAGAAATTAATCGTCGTTATGCGGAAACACTTTACAATCAATTTGGGGATGACCATGAAAAAGTGCTTCGCATGGCAATTCTTGCCCATGGTGAAGTCCGTATGGCTCATCTTGCGATTGTGGGTTCATTCAGTGTTAATGGTGTGGCAGCCCTACATACAAACATCATTAAAACAATTGAGATGAAAGAGTTTCATGAGCTCTATCCGACCAAATTCAACAACAAAACCAATGGTGTCACGCATCGCCGTTGGCTTCACCATATTAACAAAGATCTATCCACCATTATGAGTGAAGTCAGTGATTCATGGCTAAAAAACCCGGATGAGTTTGAAAAACTCTTGCCACATGTTGAGGATGAAAAACTTCATCAACGCTTGCGTAAAATGAAAATCAAATACAAAAAACACTTAGCGCAACGCATCGAAGAAGAACAAGGTGTCAAACTTGATGAAAACAGCATTTTTGATGTCCAAATTAAGCGCATGCACGAATATAAGCGCCAACTCATGAATGCCTTGCATATTCTCATGGTTTACAACCGTTTAAAAACCGATGTCATGTTTAAGAAAAATTATGTACCGCATAGTTTTATCTTTGGCGCAAAAGCCGCCGCAGGGTATCATTATGCAAAAAAAATTATTAAACTGATCAATACCATTGCGGACAAAGTCAATAACGACCCAGATACAAACGCGTATTTAAAAGTGGTATTTGTCCATAACTATAACGTTACCTATGCTGAACACATTATTCCAGCCAGCGATTTAAGTGAGCAAATATCGCTCGCATCCAAAGAAGCGAGTGGCACAGGAAACATGAAATTCATGATGAATGGAGCTATCACGATTGGTACGATGGATGGCGCCAACGTCGAAATTGCGGAGTTGGTTGGCGAGGAGAATATCATCATCTTTGGCATGACAAGTGATGAAGTTAATAAAAGCAACGACAACCGCACCTATAACCCACTCGATATTTACCACTCAAACCCTGAAATTCGCACTGCGATTGATCAATTAACCAATGGGTTCTTTGGCAATGTTGCGCAAGATGAGTTCCTTGAAGTACGGGATAAATTGCTGGGCCGTGATGAATATTATGTGTTAAAAGACTTAACGAGTTATCAACAAGCCCATGAACGGGCCAACGACTTATATAAAGATGAAAAACGTTGGTGGACAATGTCGGCTGTCAACATCGCAAAAAGTGGCTATTTTTCAAGTGATCGTACAATCCAGCAATACGCCGATGACATTTGGCATATCAAACCCTTAAAAAAATAACGTATTCTATTTGTAAAAATACTAAATAATTTAGTATGATAGGCTTGTATGAATTTAAAGGAGGATACTACATGAAATACGAAAATGATTTTTACGTTACTGCCGCAAAGGTAGGGAAACAAGCACCACGTTTTGAAATGGAAGCAGTTATGCCTGAACGCAATGATTTAGACCGCTTTGGCAAAGTAAATCTTGACAATTTATTGAACGATGGAAAATGGGTTGTGCTTTACTTTTACCCACTTGATTTTACCTTTGTTTGCCCAACGGAGATTCAACGCTTCAATGAACTTAATAAAGCTTTCGAAGATAAAGGTGCTGTCCTTGTGGCAACATCAACCGATTCTGTGTTCAGCCATTTAGCGTGGCAGGAAAAAGAACTTGGCCATTTAGATCACATTCACGCAAGTGATGCAAATCACGTTGTGAGTGAAGCCTACGGTGTTTTAGAAGAAGAAAAAGGGATTGCTTGGCGAGGAACCTTTATTATCGCACCAAACGGAATCCTAAAAGCCGCCCATGTCAATCATGGTGAAGGTGGACGTAATGTTGATGAAGTGTTACGTACCTTAGAGGTGTTCCAAAACGAGATTGCTGGGAAGCTTGTTCCATGTGGATGGCAACCAGGTAAGAAGTTTTTAGACAAAGACAACAAAGAAAAAAAATAATCGACTAAAAAGCGCGGTGAAACACGCGCTTTTTTTATGCTTTAAAGCCTGATTATTATTTAGAAAATTGGATTAAGTATTGAAAAAGCCAGTGCCATAAGTTATAATACAAATGTTTTAAATAGATTATATATTATTGATAAGGAAAGGGCGTATGCATATGAACAAAGTTTATCAAGCTTGGCTAAATTATGAGCAACTTGATTCGAACTTACGCAGTCAACTCGAAGCGATGAGCGAAGATGAAATTGAAGATGCCTTCTACAAACCGCTATCCTTTGGAACAGGTGGTATGCGTGGCGTTATGGGACCTGGAATAAACCGCATGAATGTGTATACACTTCGAAAAGCGGCCTATGGGTTTGCGAAGTTTCTTATAAATCACCATCACGACGCAAAAACACGGGGTGTTGCGATTGCTTATGACAATCGACATCAAAGTGATGTCTTTGCAAAAGCATGCGTTGAAGTATTAGGTGCCTTTGGCATTAAGGCATTTTTATTTGAGCATCTACGCCCAACCCCAGTCTTGTCGTTTGCCGTGCGAGAAACCGGCGCATGTGGTGGTATTGTGGTAACAGCTTCACACAACCCACCCGAGTATAATGGGTTTAAAATATACGATGAACATGGGTGTCAACTTGTCCCAGACCTTGCTGATCACGTTGTCGGTCATGTTGATGCTGTAGACGATGTCTTTGCGATTAAGACAATGCCTTATGAAGAAGCGAAATCCGCAGGGCTTGTGACGCTTTTATCTCGTGACATGGATAATAAATACCTCAAGCGTATCATGGAAGTGCAATTGCGTCCTAATGCAAAAAAAGACTTAAAAGTCGTCTTTTCACCGCTTCATGGTGCAAGTCGAGAAATTGGATTGCGCGCGTTAACAGAAGCGGGTTATAGCGTCATTCCTGTTGAAGAACAGATGGTTCCAGACAGTGATTTTTCGACGGTTAAATCGCCCAACCCTGAAGACACCAAAGCGTTTGAATATGCGGTGAAGTACGGTCGAGACCATCAAGCTGATTTGCTTGTTGCAACCGATCCAGATGGTGACCGCGTTGGGTTTGCTGTGCGACACGAAGGAAACTATGTCTATCTAAACGGAAACCAAACAGGCGCAATTTTCATCGATTATTTATTAAAGACCTTAAAAGAACTCAATCAGTTCCCAGATAAAGGTGTGCTCTTTAATACCATCGTGACGAGTGAATTTGGTGCAGCCATTGCAAAATCATGGGGTATTGAAGTCCGTTCAACCTTAACCGGGTTTAAGTTCATCGGTGAGCAAATGAAAGCACTAGAAGATTCACGTAATACCTTTGTGATGGGTTACGAAGAAAGTTATGGGTATGTCATTAAAGACTTTGTTCGTGATAAAGATGCGAACCAAGCGATGGTGCTTGCAAGTGAAATCGCAAATGAATTAAAACGTGAAGGGAAGACAATGATTGATTACTTGCATGAGCTATATAAACAGTATGGCGCATACCGTGAAGACTTAATCAGTTTGACTTTAGAAGGCAAACAAGGCAATGAAATGATAACCAAAATCATGGCTGCATTTCGTGATTATTTCCCGGAAACGTTTCTCGGTCGCAAGGTGTTGATAAAAGAAGATCATTTAACAAAGAGTCGTTTTGAAGAAGGTCATGAACACATTATGGATTACCCAAAATCCGATGTGTTGAAATTTATATTGTCCGATAACGCATGGTTTGTGCTTCGTCCTAGCGGAACTGAACCGAAGCTAAAGATCTATATTGCGCTAAAGGCACATAGCATTGAAGAAGCAGATCAACAAATTACCGAACTGAAAGATGCGATCATGGATAAAATTGATGGCATCAAAACACAAAAATGATGAGGATGTGAGTAGATGATTGCAAAAACCAAGAAAATCAGCAATTATAAACAGCTGAAAAAAGAACTGCCAACCACGCGTTATGTTGACCCAGAATACGTCTACATCAACATGGACACACAACGCTGTAAAACCTGTGGGCTGTGGGTCCAAGAAGGGGATTACGTTAAACTCGGTCAAATTATCGGAGAACGTGAAGGTGGATTCTTTAAACAACCGGTGTATTCAACGGTTAGTGGTCATGTTGAAAAGACGGTTAGAAAGCTCGACAGTTCGGGCAAAGAAGTTGAATTCATTAAAATTCGCAATGATTTCAAGGATACCTACGACGAGAGTATTACCGACCGCCCTGAATCGGTCATTGCAAAAATGACAAAAGAAGAGATCGTTGAAATCGTTAAAGAAAAAGCGTTAATTGGTCTTGGGGGCGCTGCGTTCCCAACGTACATTAAACTTGACACCAAGGAAGATATTCATACCGTTGTCATCAATGCAGTCGAATGTGAACCCTACTTAAGCAGTGATTATCGTTTAATTATGGACCATCCGGAGCAAGTCTTTAAAGGGCTTCAATATTTAATGCAAGCATCCGGCGCAAAACAAGGTGTTGTTGCTGTTAAGAAAACCAAAAAAGAATTGGTTGAAATCTTAGAGCGTGAAGTTGAACGCTTCAAAGATCTCAATATTAAGATTGCAAAACTTGCTGATTTCTATCCGCAAGGATGGGAAATCGAAACGTTTAAAGGGGCAACTGGGATTAAAGTACCAATTGGTGAACTGCCAATGAAATACGGTATTCTCGGCTTTAATGTATCAACCTGCCAAAGCGTTTTTGAAGCCGTTAAACATAACTTGCCAGTGGTTAAACGTTATGTAACAGTGAACGGTGATGCGGTGAACTTCCCGCAAAGCATTCGTACACGTGTTGGCGCCCAAGTCAAAGATTTAATTCGTTTGAGTGACGGGTATAAAGAAGGCATTGACAAAGTTGAGGTTATTATTGGTGGCCCAATGATGGGAACTTCGGTTGAAACCGACGATGTTGTCGTTACACCTACAACAACGTCAGTACTTATTTTTGAAAACATTGATTACGATGAAGAACCATGTGTCCGTTGCGGGTCATGTATTTATAGTTGCCCTGTTGATATCCAACCGGTGTCAATCATGAATGCCGTGAAACGTAACGATAAAAAAGCAATCGAAGCACTTGAAGCCAAAAAATGTATTGAATGTGGGCTTTGTGCTTATGTGTGTACCAGTAAGATCCATGTAACAGACTACGTGAGAAAGGGTAAAAAACTAATTGGGTGATAAAATGGAGATTATTCAAAAAAGCGCTCCCCATTTGAGGAAACCAAACGCCAACGTTGTTCGTATGATGCGTGATGTGGTTATTGCGTTATTGCCACTTGTGGCTTTAGCAATTTACAACCACGGATTAACCGCCGTATGGATTATGCTTGCAGCAATTCTTTCAATGGTAGGGACAGAGTATGTGTATTATCAAATTAGCGATTTGGTAAACAAAGAAAAATTTAAGCTAAAAAATAAGAACTTTACGTTATATAACTACAGTGTGATGGTCAGTGGGGTAATCTACGGACTGACGATTCCTGATGCAACACCAATTATGATTGTTATTATTGGTGGGGTCATTGCCGTCTTACTTGTCAAACTTGTCTTTGGAGGCATGGGCCAAAACATCTTTAACGTTGCTGCTTTTGGGCGTGCATTCATTGCCTTAAGTTTTGGGGCTGCGGTTGGTGTAGCAAACTTCGTGGATTCTGAAGTTGGCGCAACTGTGCTTGGTGCCTTATCGGCATCACCATTTGCCGATATTACCGTGAACTATTCACTTATGGACATGTTCACAGGCATTGGGTTACCGGGAACGATTGGTGAAACCAGTGCGATGCTTATTTTAGTTGGTGGGATTTATTTAGCGTTACGTAAATCCTTTGATGTTTTCGTTCCACTTGTTTATGTTGGAACCGTATTTGTATTAAGCCTTGCGGTGATGGTACGTATGGACCTTGATTGGTGGTACCCACTTACACACATTTTAAGTGGTGGGTTACTCTTTGGTGCTATTTACATGGCAACCGATCCAATTACCATTCCAGTGACCCGACCTGGTCGCGTTTACTTTGCCTTTGGTCTTGGGGTTATTACGTTTGTTATTCGCTTATTCGGACAGTACCCTGAGGGTGTTGTCTTCGCAATACTTATTATGAATATGTTTGTCCCAGCAATTGATTATCCACAGTGGGCACGTTCAAAATTCTCAGTACGATCCGCCATTATTTTTACAGCGGTCGTCTTACTAACAATTATGGCTATATGGGTAGGTGTAACTTATGTTGGATAAACTTAGAATAGCGGTTGTGCTTCTTGTCATTGGGGCACTGAGTGGTCTTGCGATTTGGGGAACGCATACGCTAACAGAAGAACGCATTGAAATGAACCGTGAACGCGCACGTTTAGCTGTTTATTTAGAGATGTTCCCAGAGATGGATATCGAAGACGGTATGGTTGTTGAAGTCATTGAACACAGCCCAATCTTCGAAAAGATTTCAATCTATGACACATCAGGTAATCTATTAGGGTATGCACTCCGTGGAAGCGGAAATAATGCCTTTGGGTTTGTGAACCTTGTGGTTGGAACAGATCCGAGTGGGAATATTATTGGGATTGAAGTGACTGAAACAGATAACACCCCAAGTTACATCAATCCGATGTTTGAAGAATATATTCGCCCATTTGTTGGCGACAGTTTACAAGAGTTGACTTTCCGCGATGGCAATGTTGGAGCAACTGCTTCATACAATACGATTCGCCAAATCTTAGAAGCGGCAGTCTTACTAGTTGCAGGCGATCCGATGCAAGATGGGTATCAATCCATCATGGCCGATACCGATCGCTATTCACACCGTTACACATTTGAAGACCGTGCGTTTACCGATGAAGTTACTTTGATTGATTCAGAAGGAAACCACATTGGGTTCGCGTATCACTTTGACATTGAAGGAGCAACGGTTGCCTTAATTGTAAATCCAGATAATGTGTTCCAAGGTTTAGTCAACGTGAGCGATGAAACTGTCGACGGCCTTGAGGATGCACTTGCGGCATTTGACGACTATATTGGTGTAGCACTTGGCGACATCACGCTTGATGTATCCGGCGATTTAGAAACAGCAATCGCAGAAAAATTTAATGCAATCATTGAGTTCTTTGACACCTTTACCCGTGCAGATGTTGAGTTCTTATTACACTATGAAGCTGTTTATGAAGACGATAATCTTGTTGGTTATCGTTACATAGCAACAACCGAAGGACATAACAACATTATTGTACTTGCTATTACCATTGATTTAGAGGGTGCATTGGCGGAGTTTGAGATTATCTTTGATGCTGAATCTGCTGGCTACCGCGATGATTTCATCGACGATATGCCAAATTATATTGGCCGTACCGACGTTTCCGATGTTGATGCGACAGATACCTATGCGGGTGCTACAGTGACCGCAGGCGCAATGCTCGAGATGATTGACGCTGCGCTGAATTATCATGCGGAAAGGGGAGTAGAATAAGATGGCAGTAAAAACAAAAAAGAAAAAAGATGCTGGTCAAATGGCCAATCTAACTAAAGGATTCTTTAAAGAAAATCCAATCTTTGTCTTCTTACTCGGACTCTGTCCCGCTTTAGCGGTCACAGGAACCGTTGAAACCTCTTTAGGAATGGGACTCCTTGTTATCTTTGTATTGGTGAGTAGCAATGTTGTAGTATCCTTAATTAAAGACTTTATTCCACGCGAAGTTAAGATTCCTTCATACATCGTTGTTATTTCAACATTTGTCACGATTGTTGGGTTATTAACAGAAGCGTACGCACCCCTCTTATTTGCGTCGCTTGGAATCTTCCTTCCACTGATTGTCGTTAACTGCTTAATTTTAGGACGTGCTGAAAGTTATGCATCGAAAAACAATGTCCTAAGTAGTGCGATTGACGGTCTTGGCATGGGACTTGGATTCTTAGGGGCAATGGTTGTGATTGGATTCTTCCGTGAATTCTTATCAACGGGTGCCATCGCTTATGGTGTGTATTTACCATTACCTTTTGAAGGATCGCTTATGAATTTAGAGTTTTATATCTTCAACATGGGTGCCTTTGGTGGGGCAGCGGGTGGCTTCTTAGTCATCGGAATTATCCTTGGAATATTAAATATGTTTGCGATTGCTAAACGCAATAAAAAAGATCGCGAACGTCAACAAATGATCGAAGAGAAAAAACGTATTGCGCTTGAGCGTAAACGTCAAAAAGAACTTGAAAGTGCAGGTGGTCAAGCATGAGTTGGACAGTATTTTTTGTCGCAATCTTTTCATCAATGCTCATTAATAACGTTGTGTTAATGCGTTTCTTAGGGGTTTGTCCTTTCCTAGGCGTAAGCAAGAAATCGACATCAGCACTTGGAATGAGTGTGGCGGTTATGTTTGTCATGACCGTTGCGTCCCTAGTCACGTATTTGCTTTACCATTTTGTGTTGGTTCCACTCAACATTGAATATGTGCAAACCATTGGGTTTATTTTAATCATTGCATCGTTAGTGCAACTTGTGGAAATGTT
>SLQR01000059.1 GCA_007131405.1 Candidatus Izemoplasma sp. | reverse complement strand
TTTCTTCAAAAATAACTGCATAATCCGGTGTTTCACCATCTTGAAAATCCACAATGGCTTCTATTTCAACACGGACCGTGGTATGCGCAAGCAATCCCTCGATCGCAAACGTAAGTTCACCATCAACAAGATAGCCAATCGCAAGAAGTACGTCCGTTGCGTCATCGTAAATATACGCTTTTAACGTAGCTAAATCAACCGTATCATCCACGGTGCTGCCATCAATACTCAACACAAGGGAAGATTCGGTGACATTTATTATGTTTGCTGTTAAGGTAGGGGCTGGGCGTTCAAGGGTGTCGAAATGTTGTCGAATTAAAAGGACATCTTCACGTACACCTTGTTCATCATTTAAATCAAACGATGCGTAAATACGAATCGAGTATTGATTGTTGCTTAATAAATTGCTAAACACTAAGTCGTTCAGTTCACTTAAGTCATGCAAATCATCAATGCGCGCGTATTCGCTTCCATTAAGCGTGATGACGATATTGACAGATTCAATGTCAATCACGTCAAATTGATCGGTAATATCCACATGGAAGGTGACGCTGTCTGCGGTGATGTCATCAATCGCAATCGATGCACTCGGCGCTTGTTTTGGATGCGTTGAAAGGTCATCGTCTTCAAGCAATGTATAATCCATCACATCCCCTTGTCCATCGTCACGGTTATAACCGGTCACGACTTCTAAGTGATAATCTTGATCACTCATCAAGTCTTCAAATACAATGTTATTAATAATGCCACGAATCAAGGTTATGCTTTCGACAAGGTCGCCATCTAAATAAAGACGCGCTTCACTCGTGTCTGTCAAGACCACTTGATCGGGGTCATTGATTCGTATATCCATCGCTAAACTTTCGGTTCCTGGGGTTAAGTTCGTCAGGGTTGCCGATGGGAGGGTTTTAAGCACAAACACATCAAAATAATTATTTGATGTGACTTCAACACTGTTCACTTCTGAATAGACAAAGCTTTGAACCTCATAGGTGGTTTCACCTGGCAAACGGAGCGTTAACTCCAAAATCGCCACTTGTGGGTTACTTCCTGCTTCAAAACGGTTCACAGCGTAATAGCGTTGCCCATTAATAACCACGGAGTTAATCGGATGATTTGCCGGGTTTTCAAAATGGATTTCAACGCGAACGGTATCTTCTTTATCCTTTACATAAGTCTCGACCTCTCCATCAACCACAGGGCTGCGGTCATCGACCACCAAGTGACTGAACTGAGGTACTTGTTCTTGAATGATATCTTCGTCGCCACACGCATAAAGAGTTAGTGCGATTATCGGTAAGACTAAAAGCGTTAAAAATCGTTTCATTATCCCACTCCTACATACATATTTCATGCATTAATTTTATCATAGAATGCCAAAAACAACAATCTTACTTATTTTTTATCCCCTTTTTCAGTAAGGCTTTATCGTAGTTCTGATTGATGCTTTTTAAGAGTTTATCAATGTGTTCTTGCTTTTCAAGCGGTTCTTTTGCTTCAAAGATCGATAACTGACGAAACAAAACTTCGCGTTTTTCCAAATTGGATGTACTGACACCAAGTAAATGCACCGCTTTATCTTCGTAAAGCGATTCAAACAAATACTCAACCGCTTCCATAAACTCATCAAAATCCCCGGTGTGCTGTTCAAAGGAATAGTGTTTCGAACGGTTCGTAAAATCATTAAACCGTACTTGAACGGCTAAGGATTTGGCGGACAGTTCTTTTTTATCGAGTCGGCGTACAACACTTTCCGTTAACGCACTTAACGCTTTTAGCATGGCGTCGTAATCATGCAAGAACCCTTCAAAGGTTTTTGAGTTCCCAACACTCTGCACTTCTTCGGCTTTGCTTGGGTCAACGACACTGCTTGCATTGCCCCAGGCTTTATCCTTAAAACCAACGGCTTGATTGCCTAAAAACTTCCCTAGCCTTTGGATGTCTTTAAACGTCGCTAAATCCCCAATCGTATTGATTCCAATCAGTTTTAAATTAGGCACCGTTTTTTTGCCAATGCCATACATCGCTTCAATGGGTAAGGGCCACAGTTTTTCTTGCACATCGCGCTTTCTAAGGACCGTAATACCGAGTGGCTTTTTCATGTCTGAGGCCATCTTCGCTAAAAAGCGGTTGGGCGCTATCCCAATCGAAACAGGCAAATCATAGTCGTTATTTAATCTATCTTGAATTTCCTTAGCGACATCCAACGGGTGTTTCCCTTCAAGCACATCCGTCATGTCGAGATAGCCTTCATCAATGCTTGCGGGTTCAACCATGTCGGTATAGCTTCTTAAAACAGTAAAAAACTGTTCGCTCTTTTCTTGATAAAGCGCAAAGTTTGGTGGAACCACCAAAAGCTGTGGACAGCGTTTTTTTGCTTCATACACATTCATCGCACTGGTGACACCATATTTACGCGCCACATAATTGGCAGTCGTTAAAATACCGCGGTCGGAATTCTTGCCAATGCCGATCGGTTTATTTTTAAGGTTTGGATTGACCGCCTCTTCGCAGCTTGCAAAGAAGGCATTTAAGTCAATGTGAAAGATAATTCGGTATTTTTTCATGCAAAATCTTTCCTTTTTGGTGGATTTACGCTATAATGGTAAAGCAACGAGACAAAACACTTTGTGAGGTGAAAAACGTATGCCAGAAAGCAGAAAACGCGCGAAAAAACCACAAGAAAATAAAGAACCAGTCTACAAAAATCCGTTGAAAAAACGTTGGGGACGCATTGTTATCATCGTTCTTGTCTTCGGTTTCTTACTTGGAACGATTGCTGCAACAATTTTCGGATTATTCCAACTCTTTTAATTGAAAAAGCACAGCGTTGTGCTTTTTTTATTTGAGCAATTCTGCGGCGCTTTTGCGCGCTGAATCTGTCACTTTATCCGTCGAAATCATTTCCGCTAAGGCTTCAATACGGCCGTCATGGTCAAGGGTTTTAATAAACGCTTTGGTTCGCGAGTCATCACTGGATTTATAAATATAGGCATGGTGGTTCGCACGCGCCGCGACTTGTGGCAAGTGGGTAATTGCAATGACTTGAGTGTTTTGCGCAATGCGTGCCATTTTTTTCGCTACTTGTGAGGCGATATACCCACTGACACCGGTATCAATTTCATCAAAAATCATCAGCGAAACATGCATGTTTTCTATGAGTATCTCTTTTAATGCAAGCATGATTCGACTTAACTCACCACCACTGGCAACGCGGCTTAAGGGTTTAAGCGGTTCACCTAAGTTTGTGGATAAGTAAAAATCAACCGTATCGATCCCGTCATCCTTGAAAACGTTTGACGTGTAAATATCGTCTAAACTTACATCCTCAAAGGCAATATCAAATTGCGCGTCTTTTAGTTCTAAATCCACTAAATATTGAATCAAAGTTTTTTCAATATGATGGGCAATCGTTTGACGTTTCTCACGTAATATTAAAGCTTTATCTTTTAGTTCTTCATACGTCTTTTTCAAGGCGTTTTCTTTTTCGTTTAACGCGTCTTCGTAGTTTGCAAACGTTGATAGTTCAGTTTCAATCTCATCGATGTAGTCGACGAGTTCATCGATGGATTTACGGTATTTACGTCGCAAGGTTTCAAACGTATGTTTCCGCGATTCAAGGCGCTCGAGTTCGTTAGGGTCAAAATCAAGACTTGAAAGATTTTGATTGACTTCATCTTTAATGTCGTCAAGTTCAAAATACGCACTCTTAATGCGTTCAGCTAAGCTATTATACAGGGCATCATACGACGAAACACTCTCAAGTTCACGAGAGGCTTCGTAGATCGATTCAAGGGCGTTTTGATCTTTTAGTAACGTTGAACTTGCTTTAATCGCTTGAAATATTTTGTCGAAGTTTTCAAGCTTTTCAAGGGTTTCATCTAACGCGTCTTCTTCGCCTTTTTCTAAGTTGTGTTTTTTCAGTTCATCAAGTTGAAAGGTTAGATAGTCTTTCTTTTCATCCATTGAATCACGGGCAGAAATCAGTTTGTTAACATCCGACAAAGCTTTTAGATAGGCTTGTCTTTTTTCTTGGTACGCAGAAATGCTGGTTTGCACACTTTCGTCGTAGTGATCAATCAGTTCAAGGTACGTTTCTGGATTGATTAACCGTTTGGTGTCGTGTTGGGTATGAATATCCGCTAAGTATTTGGTAATCTGTTTTAAATCCTGTAAGGTGATGGTTTGTCGGTTAACCTTAATGCGATTTTGTGAGGACGGACTAATTTGGCGTTGAATTAAGAGTTCTTCCTCTTCATAGGGTATATCTAACGCTTTAAGGACGGCTTTGACTTGGTCACTTAACTGAATAAACAACCCACTCACTTCACAGTAATCTGCACCAGTTCGCACAATACTTGTGGTTGCTCTATCCCCAAGCAAAAGGCCGATTGCATCAATCAGCAAGCTTTTCCCTGCACCGGTTTCACCCGTTAACGCTGTCATCCCTTCTTCAAAGGTGACTTCAATGTTTTCAATGATCGCAAAATTCTTAACGGACAAATAACTTAGCATTGTATGCCTCCTACTTGCGTGCCATGTGTGCCGCTTCAACAACCGCTTTTACATCTAGCGTTGAAGGGGTTAAATCAAGCAAACAAAGAAACTCAAGGTTTGTTTGTTTGCCTTTATCGGGTGATGCTTTTATGGCTTTGATGTATAGGGCTTGATCGTTTAAAGCATCTTGGTATTTTCTTAAGACTTCAATATGCAGTTTCTTATCTTTAATGACACCACTTGCTGGTGTCTTAACGGTTTCAAACTGTGGTTTTATAAGCACAATGGTTTGTTTTGAAAACGTGCGATAAGCATGAAAAATAAGCGGTAAACTGGAAGTGAAACTCACATCCATCACGATGAGATCGATTGCCGTAAACCACGACTCGGGTGCATCAAGAAAATGGGTTTCTTCATGCAAATGCACACGCGGGTCACTGCGTAGGGGTTCAACCATCTGTGCGCGACCAACATCAATTGCCTTAACTGAGGCTGCGCCGTTTTTCAAGAGCACATCGGTAAACCCACCAGTGGATGAACCAACATCCATGACGTTCATGTTTTGAACATCAAGCTTAAAGGTTTCAAGCGCAAAGATAAGTTTCAACCCACCTTGGCTTACATACGGATTATACGCTTCAAGGACAGTAATTTCTTGTGACTCGTTGATATCTTTGCTTGGTTTTTTAATAACGACACCATCAACCTTGATGCGTCCGTGCTTAATTTCAACTTGCGCTTGGTGTCGACTGCTAAAATGACCAGCCTTCACTAAGTATTGATCAAGTCTCATGATTGCATCGCCTTTAACGCGTCTAAAACCGAGTCAACGTCAAGACCGAAGCGTTTAAGCATGGTTTGGCGGTCCCCTTGTTCAACAAAGCAATCACTAAACCCAAGACGCTTAAAGCGGATTGGTGTTAAGTCATTATCACTTAGATAATCACGGATCATCGACCCGAGACCCCCTTGAAGAATGGATTCTTCGACGGTGATAATCGGTTGGTTGAGATCAATCGATGTAAGCATGGTTTCATCAAGCGGTTTAATGTAGCGGGCATTGATTAAGGTATAATCTAAGTTGTTCCGCTTAATGCGCGCTTCAAGTTTATTTACCATGTCCCCAAACGTTATAATGGTCCCTTTTGTCCCTGTTGTTACCTGTTCCCAACTTGGGGCGATGGATGGGGTTTCTAAAGACAGTGTTTCCGGGACTTCAAGATTAATTTTTTCATAACGCACTGCAATTGGTGCAGTGTGTTCGTTCATCGCATAGTTTAAAATACCATAACACTCTTCCGCATCTTTCGGATGCGCAATCGTCATGTTCGGGATGTGCGCAAGCAAGGGGATGTCGTAGATGCCTTGATGGGTTTCCCCATCACCGCCAACCAGTCCAGCGCGGTCAATGCCAAACACAACATGCACGTTGTGACGCGCAACATCATGAATGACTTGATCATACGCACGTTGAAGGAAAGTCGAGTAGATGCTTATAAACGGTAAGACGCCCTTAAGCGCAAGCGCTGAAGCCATCGTGACTGCTGTTTGTTCAGCAATCCCCACATCAATCAACTGAGTTGGGTAGCTGGCTTGAAAATCATCGAGTTCACTGCCGGAGACCATCGCCGGTGTAATAACATAAAAATCTTTGTGGGTCTCGGCACGTTTCATTAAATAGTTCGCCACGAGTTTACTGTAACTTATCTTGATGGTTGGTTTGCCTTTGATAAAGTTCCCTGTTTTAATTTCAAACGGTTTAGCGCCATGCCATTTTCCGTTTTGATCTTGTTCAGAAAATGGATACCCTTTGCCTTTTTTGGTTTTTACGTGCACAATGCATGGTTTGCCTTCTGACTTCGCCACTTTAAGTGCCGTTAATAAGAGTTTATAGTTATGGCCATCAATCGGGCCAAAATACAAGTACCCTAAATCTTCAAACACAGAGTGACCAGAAATAAACCCTTTAATGCGTTTTTCGACTTTAGCGGTGACCGAACGCAGTGGACGTGGAATCATCTTTTTCCCACCGCGACGCAAGGTACGTACACTGCGTTTCATACGCAAGCGGGTTAAGGCTTTCGACAGGTACCCAATGTTTGGGCTAATGCTCATTTCGTTATCGTTTAAAATAATAATCGGTTGTTTGTTTGGGTAATGCCCCATAAAGTTTAAGGCTTCAAGGGCCATGCCACTTGTGAGTGCTCCGTCGCCAATTAACATCACCACATGTCCTATGCTTTTATTAAATTCTTTGGCAAAAAGCATTCCGGCACCGGCAGCTAAGGACGTCGATGAGTGACCCGCCTCAAAACAATCATGTTCGCTTTCAGCACGCTTCAAAAAGCCGCTTAATCCATCGGCCTTTCGAAGCGTGTCGAAATCCTTAGCACGTCCCGTTAAGAGTTTATGCACGTAGCCTTGATGCCCCACGTCAAAAATTAATTGATCTTTGGGTGAGTCAAACACACGGTGCATCGCAATGGTGAGTTCGACAACACCGAGATTGCTCGATAGATGCCCACCGGTTTGCGCAAGATTTTCAATCAGAAAATCGCGAACGGTTTCACTAAAGGAAACGAGTTCACTGATTGACATGGTTTTTAAAAATGTTGGATCTTGAATGCTTTTGATGTCCAATTCCCTTCCCCCTATTCGTCTACTGCTTCAAAGGTTGCTTCTTCTCCCTTATCGTTCATGACTTTAGTCAGGACGTTTTCTGCATCTTCAAGCAATTTATGACAGTGTTTTGATAACTGCATACCTTCTTCGTACTTTTTCACCGCTTCTTCAAGTGGTAAGTCCCCACTTTCAAGTGCTTCAACGATGCTTTCGAGTTTTTTTAATGCGTCTTCAAATGATTGTTTTGCCATTAGTTATCACCCTTCTTTTTCGATTTTACTTGTGTGATCATGCTGCCGTCATAAAAACTGACTTCAACGGTATCGTCTTGGTTAATGTGGTCAATGCTTTTAATGATGGTGCCTTCTTTACGCACAAGCGTATAGCCTTTTTTCATAATATTAAGTGGATTGACGTAATCAAGGTGTTCGGTGGCGCTAAGCAGGTGTTGTTTATAATCGAGAAGCGATTGATGCATCGCTTTTGAGAGGTTTTTTTTGAGTGAAGCGAGTTGATCAAAGCCATGGTCTAACCGTTTTGCTGGGTGCAAAATACGCAACTTATCATCAAGGTATTCATAGCGTTTGCTGTGGGTCATCAAGAGGCGCGATGGGTCTTTCATCACATAACGCTCCGTGGACCGGTTTATCTCTTGACGTTTCAGACGGATGACACGATTTAAATAGTCATAGGCTTTTTGAGCACTTTTTTCAACATCCCGGTGCAGTGTAACTTGATCGGGAACGACCAGTTCGGCAGCACCCGAAGGTGTCGGGGCACGAACATCTGCCACAAAATCCGCAATCGTAAAATCCGTTTCATGGCCAACAGCGGAAACAATCGGAATGCGTGAATCAAAAATAGCACGCGCAACGATTTCTTCATTAAAGGCCCAAAGATCTTCAATGCTTCCACCACCACGGCCTAAGATTATAACATCGTTGGCTGGATTCCTGTTGGCAAGTTCAAGATTTTTCACAATCTCATGTTTGGCGTTTTCACCTTGGACGGTTGTTGGATAAATCAAGATTTTCACCAACGGGTAGCGCCGATTGATGATATGAATAATGTCACGAACCGCTGCTCCAGTGGATGAGGTTAATACAGCGATTTGATTGGGAAAACTTGGTAATGGTTGTTTGGCGTTTGGGTCAAAAAGCCCTTCTTTTTCAAGCTTTTCTTTAAGTTGAAGATAGGCTTGATAAAGATTACCCACCCCAACTTCTTCCATGCTATCGACATAGATTTGATACGAGCCACTCACTTCAAAGACACTAATATACCCTCGGACCAACACATGCATTCCTTCTTTGGGTTTAAAGTTGACTTTCCAAGCATTGGATTTAAACATAACCGCACTAATTTGAGCACGGTCGTCTTTTAACGTAAAATAAAAATGCCCACGCACGTTGTGCTTAAAGTTCGAAATTTCGCCTTCTAAAAGCACATCCTTTAAATGGACGTCTTGGTCAAATTTATATTTAATGTATTTTGTTAGCGCACTTACGGTCAAGGCACGTTCAGCCATATTATCCCTACTTCTTCAAGGTTTTTTTGATTTTGTCTAAAACGCTGTTGTTAAAGGCGACAGCTTTATTGTCACCTTCATCGGTAAACGTACGGGTTAATTTAAGTGCTTCATCAATAACGATTTCCCCAGGTATTTCCATGGCGTACATCTCATACGTTGCTAAGCGTAAAATCGCTCGGTCAACAAACGATAAACGTTTAACCGTCCAACGTTCTAAGTGTTCGCTAATAATCTGATCGAGGGTCTCTTTATACGTTAAAATACCATTCACCACTTCGTTCACAAAATCGTATTCAGAAGGGGTAAACGTTGTTTCATTGTTCATATCGAGACTGTAAAGTAACTCGACCGCACTCACGCGTTGAGCGTGGCGTGTTAACGGAGTTGTTTGTGCTTCATTCATGTTCATTCCACCTTATCATTTTCACTAAAAAGTTTACCATAGAATGCGCAAAATAAAAAGGAAAAACCATCTTTTCCTTTTTATAAATAGTGTCTTTATTTTTCCTGAATTTCTTTACTTCACAATGTATAAAATCCCAATCGTTCCTTGCCCACAATGACTTGAAATCACACAGCCCGCTTCGGTTTCGTAGATGTTTTTAACCGGCAAATGGTCGCTTATTTTATCATAAATGTATTGATACGAGTCCGGCGCTTGAGAATGTGTGATCATTAAGAAATCTTCATCCAGCTCTTCTTTCACATCAAGCACTTCTTTTATGAGAATATTAATGCCATTTTTAATTGATCCACGACCTTTTTTCCCAACATGCATTTCCCCGTTACGAACTTTAATAATCGGTTTCAATTTTAACATGGAGCCCATAAAGTTTTGAAGGCCATTTATGCGTCCTCCGCGATGCAAGTAATCCAGCGTATCAATCACAAATTGACTGCGCACTCTTGGCACAAGACCGAGCAGTTTTTTATAGATTTCGTCAATGCTTAAGCCTTCTTGACGAAATTGTGCAGCTTTTAGCAACAATAGCCCAGAACCACTCGATAGATTGTGTGAATCCAGTAAGTAAATATCATCACGATGACCCGCTTCGCAAATATTGCGTGCGGTATGGGCACTTTGGTAGGTGCCTGAGAACTTTGATCCGATCCCCATGTAAAGGATTTTATAGCCCTCTTTTAAGTATTGCTCAAACATTTCGACAAATGCCCCCGGTGAGGCGGCAGCGGTTATTGGATGGGCATCTTTTTCTGCGACTTTTTTGTACATCGATTTGGTATCGAGTGTGACCCCATCGTAATACGATTTATCCCCAATCGTTACTACCAAAGGGATAACATCAATGTCGTGTTCCTCAAGTAACGCGTCGGATAAATCGGATGTGCTATCGGTGATCAGTTTTATTTTGTCCATGGTTTGTCCTCCTTAATTGTCGATACGGATTTCTTTGATTAGTGCTTGGTTTTCAGCATCATGCCATGAAAAGATCACGGCGTCTTTATTGATGGTTAAAATTAGATACGTTGGTGGCAATGTCCCTCTTGGTTTATGGATAGCGCCTGGGTTTACTAAATACCGTTCCTCAACTTTATCAAAACTTGCCACATGCGTATGGCCGTAAAACGCAAGATGTGCCTCTACCTCTTGCACGCGGTAATAAAGGCGCTCTATACCTTGCTGAACACGAAAACGGTGTCCATGGGTAAATAATAGGCGTTTGCCTTCAATATGCATCACGTGTTCGTCGGTAAAGCCTGCATCAAACGGAGCGTTGCCACGAATCGCAATAATGTCGTGTTTTTCTAAAAACGCGCTTTTAAGTTCGGTGTCGCCTAAACTCACCATGTAATCAACCTGGTCGTTGTTTTCTATCACATTGACGAGCACTTTTTTATTGCGGTGCACGTCACTAAAAATAAGCATCTTCATACGTCTCCCCCTTACATAAGAGCTGCTTGTAAACACTATTTTATCATAAAAGTTTAATAAGTTGTGTAAAAATCGATCGATTTACTCCGATTCAAAATGATCGACCACCTGCTGAAAACAACGAGCACGATGGGACATTTTGTTTTTAATCTCGCTATCAAGTTCGGCTAAGGTTTTCGTGTACCCAACCGGAATAAAGAGTGGGTCGTAACCAAACCCGTTTTCGCCTTCACACGCGGTATGGATGTAGCCGTGAAGTTCACCCTCAAAGCGTTTGATGTCTCCGTTTTTCTCTATTAAGCATATTGTCGTCACAAAACGCGCCTGTCGCTCAACTTCGTTTTCCATCAGTTTAAGCAACTTTTCGTTATTTGCTCGATCCGTACCGGCCTCTGAGAAACGCTTACTTTTCACACCGGGTAAGCCATTGAGTGCGTTGACTTCTAAGCCTGAATCATCAGCCAAAACGCATTCGCGCGCAACGCGTCGAACCGCTTTCGCTTTTAAGACGGCGTTGTCAAAAAAATTGTCGGCGGTTTCCTCAACGTCAGGCATGTCAAAATCAGCAAGTGAAAAAAGTTCGAATTTAAGATGTTCGAACATCGATTGGTACTCTTGAAGTTTGTCTGGGTTGCGGGTGGCAATAATGATTTTTTTCATAGAACCCTCCACGAAAAAAAGCCTTTCGAAAAAAGGCTTATTTTTCAGACCAAGCCGAGAATTTATCTAAGTCGGCGTTCTTCCCTACTAAGAGGAGTTGATCGCCTTCTTCAAAGCGCTCTTCTGGGTAAGGAATAATGACATCTTCGCCACGTTTGATGGCGACGATATTGATGTTGTATTTGCTGCGTAAATCAAGGTTGACAACAGTTGAATCAACCAATTTATTTGACGCTTCAAGCACGATAAAACTGTGCGTTTCGTTCAAATCGTAATATTCAAGGATGTTGTCAGTCACGATGCGGTGCGCTAAGCGACGTCCCATCAGCATCTCCGGCTGGATGACGTCATCTGCGCCTAACTTACGAACAACTTTCTCATGGTATTCATTTTGAACTTTTACCGTGATGCGGGCAACACCGAGTTCTTTTAAAATTAACGTGGTTAAAATACTGTCTTCTATATCTTTTCCGATGGCTACAATGACGTGGTCGATGCTTTGAATGCCGACTTCTTTAAGAGACGCTTCATCGGAGGTATCAAGGACCACCGCGTGGGTCGCGATTTTTGCGACTTTCGCAATACGGTCTTCATTGCGGTCAATGACGAGTACGTCAAAACCGCCTTTAATGAGTTCTTGAACGACCGCTGTGCCAAACCGACCAAGTCCAATGACTGCAAATGTTTTTTTTGCCATGAATTCACCTTCTCAGTTTTTGGTATTTCTTGCTATAATAATATCATAAACCGTGTTAAAGTCAACGAAACACACGATTTGGTGGTTTTAATTATTTACTTTATGCTATAATGTTTTGAGGAGGTACTGCCATGCAAACAAAAAAAATTGATATTAATAGTGGAATTTTAATTATCTACATTACCCTCTTTGTCCTATTAAACATCTCGTTAGCCATTGTCTACTTCTTAAGTCCAGAAGCTTTTGATAACGTGACGTTTATGTCGATGGTGAATTTACTCTATTACCTTGTGTTGTTTTATATTATGGTTCGCTTTGCCCGTACGTATTTATTTAAAAAAGAATGGCCCCGTTTTCTAAAACGCAAAGGGTTTTCGATTGGTATTTTAGTCGGTGGGTTCTTCTTAATGATTGGTGTAAACACGATTGTTGGGACTCTGTTTGAACACTTTAGTGTAAACGACACCTCAGAAAACCAAGAGGCTTTGCTTGATCTAATTCGTAGTGGTGCGTGGTATAATATCGCTGCGCTTGCTCTTTTTGCAATTATCCTTGCACCCGTTGTTGAAGAACTTGTTTTCCGTAAAGCACTTTACGGCATCGTTAAACATAAACTTGGTGTGGTCTTAGCGATTGTCGTTAGTTCATTGCTTTTTGGGTTCATTCATATTTTGCATGAACCAAGTAATTTTATTCAGATGATTCCATATGTGGTCATGGGGGTCGTGCTTGCGGTGATTTATTACTTAGCCAAAGAACGCATTTGGGTCCCAATTTTCGCGCATATAATCTGGAATGCTTTTACGGTAATGATCATGCTTTTCTTACCGCAAGATTCTAGTGATATCATCAGTTTCATTCAGTCAATTTTTTAACCCATAAAAAAAGCGATGCTTCAAAAGCACCGCTTTTTTATTGGGTAATATCGTAGACTTTATTGAGTTTATCATCCGCAAGTTCACGCACTAGGTCTTGGGTTTTTTGACTGATGTTATTTTCGGTCATGTATTGCAAGATACGGCGTAATAAAGGAATGTTTTTATCAAGCGTAGGGTAAAAGTAAATGTCATTGCCAAAGGCATCAATGTCGGTGATTGAGGCCTTGCGTTGAATCAACGCGTCAACTAAAACATGATCGCGGAGCATTAACGCATAAAAAAGCGGAGTATTGCCGAAGCGGTCTTTTTCATTTACGTCTTCGGTGTGCATGAGCGCAAACGCTTGATCAAAACGGTTAAAGCGCAGGGCGTGATGCAGTGGGTAACGTTGTTTATAGTTATACGTTTCAGGGTCGGTTTTCACCCGCGTAAATTTAAGGATAGCAATATCATAGCCACGGTGTTCAGCTCGGTCATAAGGAGACTCGCCAAAATGATCTTTGTCGTAACTGTTTAACCCAATTTCGAGTAAGCGGTCTAAAATATCTTCAAGCGTTTCATTGACTGCGTAATGAAGCGCGGTTTGGTGATAAATATTGCGTTGAAACGGATTGACACCAAGGTCAAATAAACGGTCAAATATGGTGTGTAACCCATTGGATGCACAAACATGCATCACGGATTCTTGTTTGCGGTTTAACCAATGAATCGGTGCCCCTGCGTCGATTAAAGCGTTCACTACTTTCAGTTTCTTGCTTTTGACGGCATACATTAATACGTGATCGCCATCTTGGTCAACATCGGTTAACACAGATCCGGCGTTAATCAGCATCTTAACTGTTGGTAGATTTCCTTTTTGTGCCGCAAGCATAATCGGTGTTTGCAGTTTACGGTTTTTAACATCGATTTTTGCGCCGCGTTCAATTAAGTGTTCAACAATACTAGCGTTCCCTAAATAAGCAGCAATGTGAAGTGGTGTTTCTTCAAAGTTATTTTCAATTGCTGGGTCAAGGTCAATGGCAAGCAAGTACGCAAAAGCTTCATAAGCGTTTTGTCTGATTGCGTAAAAAAGCAAGCTTTGATTTTTCCCATCACGTGCGTTGCGCAAGTTCCCTGGTTCAAAGGTTTCAAGTTTATCGACGTTGTTTTCTTTTGCGGCACTAATCATTGCATCGGTTAATTCTACAGCCATAGCGTTCACCCCTTAATAAAACTTTATCATAAGGCCAAAAAAAATACCACAACAAGCGTGGTATTTTTTTTTTTTTTTTTTTATTATCTAAC
>SLQR01000002.1 GCA_007131405.1 Candidatus Izemoplasma sp. | reverse complement strand
CTTTTTTGTTGAAATAAGTTGCGTAGTAAAATAAAAGGTCCTTAATAAAAAAATTAAGGAGAAGAAGATGAAAATTTTATTTACCTTGGACGATTTATCTGAGCAAGAGATTCATCACATTTTACAGGAGGCAGAAACATTTAAGAAAGGAAAGACTTATGACAAGTTAGTGGGTAAGAAAGCAGCAAATCTCTTTTTCGAACCCTCAACGCGAACACATTACTCATTTGTCGCAGCACAACAAAAATTTGGAATGCAAGTTACCAATTTTAACGTTGAGAAATCATCGATAAAAAAAGGGGAATCGCTTTACGACACCGTAAAGACATTTGAGATGTTAGGGTTTGATTGTTTGGTCATTAGGCATCCACAAACCAATTACTTTTTAGAGTTAGACAATGTAAGTATTCCAATTTTATCAGGTGGGGATGGAACAGGTAGCCACCCGACTCAAAGTTTATTAGATCTCATGACAATTAAGGAAGAATTTAAACAGTTTAAAGGGTTGAAGATTGCATTTATTGGCGATATTATGCACTCACGTGTTGCGCATACGAACATTAAAGTGATGAAAAGACTCGGGTTAGAGTGTTATGTTGTGGATCCATTTGGTCTTGGTGCGGTTGAAGAAAAAAGCATCGATATCGAAGAGGCAATTAAGGAAATGGATATCTTAATGTTTCTACGTATTCAGTTTGAACGACATGGGTACGATTTGTCGGTCAATCCTCAAACGTATCATAAAGAATATGGGATGACAAAAGAACGTGTGCAAGCCATGAAAGACCATGCAATTATCATGCACCCGGCGCCTTATAACCGTGGAGTAGAACTGTCTGACTATGCTGTAGAATGCGAAAAAAGCCGTATTATGAAACAAATGGAAAATGGGGTTTACATACGTATGGCGGTCTTAAAAGAGGTGTTTAATCATGAGCCGAATTAAAGTGCTTATGGATCAAAGCGTTATTGAGCGAACGATTCGACGTTTAGCGTATGAGATTGTCGAAAAGAATGGTGATTTATCGACCGTGGTGCTTTTAGGGATTCCTACAAGAGGCGTCACTTTAGGCAAACGTATTGTGGATAATATTGAACGCATTGAAGGTACGACGATTCCATTTGAAAAATTAGACGTTAGAGCTTACCGAGATGATCAAAAACGCACGATAGAAAAAGTGTTGCCAGTTATTGATGTGAATGATAAAACCGTGATTCTTGTCGATGATGTTTTATTCACAGGCCGAACGATACGTGCTGCCATGGATGCAGTTATCGACTTAGGAAGACCAGCAAGAATACAAGTGTTAACTTTAATTGATCGTGGTCATCGAGAGTTTCCAATCAGCGCAAATTACATCGGAAAAAATATCCCAACGTCTTTAAATGAAAAAGTCCGTGTCAGATTTATTGAAGATGATCAAATTGAAGACGTTGCGTTGTGGTAACCTATGCGATATTTACTCAAAGGTGGAGACGTTGTAGGAAGACAAGTCATAAAAAAAGATATATTGATTGATCACGGTGTGATTGAAGCCATCGACAATGATATTGAGGATGATGATGCAACCATCATCGATTGTGAAGGGTATACCATTGCGCCGGGGTTCATTGATATGCACGTGCATTTAAGAGAACCAGGGTATGAACATAAAGAAACCATTAAAACGGGCACACAAGCTGCCGCAAGAGGTGGATTTACGACAATCTGCCCTATGCCAAATACAAATCCTGTGATGGACTCGTTCGAAAAACTTCATGCTTTTATGAAAAAAGTTGAAACGGATGCGGTAGTGAATGTATTACCGTTTGCGGCGATTACAAAAGAACTCAAAGAAAACCAAGAACTCGTGGACATGAAAGCACTTAAAAAAATGGTTGCAGGCTTTTCAAATGATGGATTAGGCTTGCAAAAAGCGTCCCTAATGTATCATGCGATGCAACGCGCCAATGAAATCGAAGCGCTTATTAGTGCACATTGTGAAGATGAATCACTCTTATTTGGTGGGTATGTTCACCGCGGCATCAAAAGCCAACAAAATGAGTGGGAAAGCATGACAGCCTTGCCAGAATCAATTCAAGTCGCACGTGATGTGCTTATTTCTGAAGAAACAGATGCTCGCTACCATGTGTGCCACATTTCAACAAAAGAATCGATTCGTATTGTCCGTGATGCGAAAAAACGTGGGCTAAAAGTGACAAGTGAGGTTACCCCGCATCATATACTCTTGGTTAATCACGATGTTGAAAATGAAAACTTTAAAATGAATCCGCCACTTAGAAACGTCGACGACAAATATGCGCTTATTCAAGCGTTACTTGATGGAACTATTGATTGCATTGCGACGGATCATGCACCCCATGCTGAAAGCGAAAAGAAGCGTGGTATGAAAGAAGCACCTTTTGGTGTGGTTGGGTTAGAGACGGCATTTCCACTTATCTACACAAATCTAGTCCGTACAAACATGGCGACATTAACCCAAGCCATTCAATGGTTTTCGATTAATCCCGCGAAGATTTTAAATGTAGATTTAGGCTATATTGTGAAGAACAGACAAGCTGATTTAACGATTTTAGACTTAAACCGTAAACAGAGGATTAATAAAAACGTTTTTTACTCGAAAGGGAAAAATACCCCATTTGATGGGTGGGAAGCTTATGGCTTCCCGGTCATGACGTTTGTCAGAGGAAAGGTGGTGTATCACGATGAGACGTTTAACCGTTATTAAACACGATTGCATCGCCTTAAATACCTTTGCAATCGTATTAAAAGGAGCCCCACAGCACAAACCAGGTCAGTTTGTGAATCTCTTTGTACCAGGGCACCATTTTCTTAAAAGACCTTTTTCTGTTGCGGATCAAAAAGGCGATGAAATTTTACTCATTTATAAAGTTTTTGGTTCAGGTACAAAAGCATTAAGTGAGGTTAAGGTAGGAGAAAAACTCGATTGTTTAACTTGTTTGGGTAATGGATTTACGCTTACACATCACAACCATATTTATTTAATCGGGGGTGGAGTTGGTATACCACCGTTATATTATCTAGCTAAATCATTGCTTAAAAAAAATAAAAAACTAACGATTGTTCTAGGGTTTAATCAAAAAGAGGAATGTTTTTTCATTGACGAATTTAATGCCCTTGGCAAGGTTGTTGTGACAACGATGGATGGCTCAAGTGGGATAAAGGGAAATGTGCTGGATGGTGTTAAAAACAAAACGATTGATTATTATTATGCCGTGGGTCCAACATCGATGTTAAAAGCCGTTACCAAGGACTTTCCAATTGGCCAAGTATCCTTAGAAGAACGTATGGGATGTGGCTTTGGAGCGTGCATGGGATGTTCAATCAAGACCAAAAGTGGTGCTCAACGTGTGTGTAAAGAGGGACCAGTTTTTGATGCGGAGGAAATGCTATGGAATGTTTAAAGATAGAGTTACCAGGCCTTACATTGTCAAATCCCATTATGCCAGCATCAGGGACTTTTGGTTTTGGTTTTGATTTTACGGCATATTATGACATCAATATACTTGGGTCAATCATGACAAAAGCCATTACATTACATGAACGTTTTGGCAACCAAACACCACGCATTGCAGAAGTGTCATCGGGCATGTTAAACGCGATTGGTCTACAAAACTCAGGGGTACACCACGTTGTTGAAGAAGTTTTCCCGAAACTAAAAAGCATTTACACGCATAAAGTTATTGCCAATGTATCTGGGAGTACGATTGATGAGTATGTGAAAGT
The DNA here is from genome assembly GCA_007131405.1 of Candidatus Izemoplasma sp. Classification (GTDB taxonomy): domain Bacteria; phylum Bacillota_I; class Bacilli_A; order Izemoplasmatales; family Izemoplasmataceae; genus SLQR01. The sequence continues at coordinate 46 of SLQR01000002.1, read as the reverse complement.
GATTAAAGCGTTAAACTCGGTGGATCAAATTGGTGCATACGAAATT
>SLQR01000042.1 GCA_007131405.1 Candidatus Izemoplasma sp. | reverse complement strand
CAATAATTTCACCAAGCGCTTCCCAGGCGGTTTTGAGATCGATTTCAATCATGTCAACAGGCAATAAATCGTTGGCAGATTGTTGGGCATCTTTTACGGCTTGATACGCTTGTTGCATAAGCGAAATTTGACGTGCATTCGAAAGATAGGTGGTGTCGTCAAAGTTAATCGTTCCAGATAAAAACAAGGTCTTAATTTTCTTGTGTAATAAATCAAGGTTTGTTTTATTGAGGGCACTGATTGAAACGCTGTTTTTAAACGTACGTCCTATTTTGCTTTCAAGATCGGTTTTATTTATAATCACAATGCGTTTTTTATGTTTGGTTAGTTCGAGCAGTTGTTCGTCTTCGACTGAGAGGGGTTCGTTGTTATCAAGCACAAACAAAATAAGTTCTGCTTCGTTGATGATGGTTCGCGCTTTATCGATGCCGATGCGTTCAATGATATCTTCAGATTCACGGATTCCTGCGGTGTCGATTAGGTGAAGAACGATTCCACCCATGTTGAGTGTTCCCTCGACGATGTCTCGAGTGGTGCCTCGGATATCTGTAACGATGGCTTTGTCTTCGCCGAGTAATGCATTGAGCAAACTGGATTTTCCTACATTTGGTTTGCCAATAATTGCTGTTTTAACGCCTTCTCGAATAACTTTTCCATCATGGGCTTTTTCGAGAATTGCTGCCATTTTTTGTTCGAGGGTCTTAAGGCGTGGTGTAATTAATTCGGTTGTGAGTTGCTCAACATCATCGTATTCAGGGTAATCGATGTTCACTTCGATGTTTGCAATAATATCGAGGAGGCGATTGCGGAGCGAGGTAATTAGGTCAAAGATTTGACCATCAAGACCTTTATTTGCTAAGGTCAGCGATAAGTTTGTTCGTGCTTCGATAATATCAAGAATGCTTTCAGCTTGGGTTAAATCGATGCGTCCGTTTAGATAAGCACGTTCAGTAAATTCGCCTTTTTCGGCTAAACGTGCACCGTGGGACAGTATGAGTTCTAAAATACGTTTCGCCACAAAAAAACCACCGTGACAATTGATTTCAATCATGTCCTCACGGGTAAAGGTTTTTGGGGCTTTGAACACACTGATTAAAACCTCGTCTATTACTTGATTTTTATCGCGTATTTTTCCATAATGAATAGTATGAGAGGGAACAGTTTTTAGTTCTTTTTCTTGATAAACATTTTGTATGATGTCAAATACATCTGGACCGCTCATACGTACAATGTTTATGGCGCTTTGTCCAAGCGCGGTTGAGATGGCTGCTATGGTATCGTTTTTCATTATAATCACCTGAAATTAGTATACCATAAATCAGGCTTTTAGTGTATAATATAAAGCGGGTGATTACATGTCTAAAAGAAGAAAATATAGCAAACCAGTTAGTTATTATGTACTGTCCTTTATTACAGCGGTTGTGGCCGTTTTGGTTTATGGACTGTATGTCAATAGGAGTATTGATTCAGCCTATTGGGAATGGGTATTAGAGCATTCTCTGTATCCTTTTTTTATTACGTTACTTGTCTTTTTATTCCATACCTTTGGTGGGCGCACGAAGGAACGTGTTGACCGTCAAAATAAGGAACAGATTTTTGTGTTGGATATTTCAAAAGCGGTTAAAGAAGAATTGGATTTAGATCCCGAAGTCGTTGTGGCTGTACGGGATAATCCAAAGTTTCAAGATGCGCTTTTTAAAGCCTATCAGATTTACTTATATGGTGAAAATACAACCTTAAATTATAATGTGCTGGAATCGATGTTTGAAAACGATTCGGTTGAACATAAAGCGATTGAAATTATCGTAAGAAAAGTTCAGGAAATGCGTAAAGACGAAAAAAATAAGTAAGGGGAGTGAATGGGATGGCATATCAAGCGTTATACCGTACTTACCGCCCAAGAGATTTTGATGAAGTAGCGGGTCAAGAACATATTACCAAAACCTTTAAAAATGCCTTAGTTAAAAATAAACTTGCTCACGCTTACTTATTTAGTGGACCACGCGGGACGGGGAAAACCAGTATTGCAAAAATCATTGCGAAAGCCGTGAACTGTGAACATGCACCGGTGGCAAATCCATGTAATGAATGTGAGATTTGTAAAGCGATTGATCGCAACACAATCAGTGATGTTATTGAAATCGATGCAGCGAGCAATAATGGTGTCGATGAAATTCGAGAATTGCGTGATAAAGTGAAATATCTTCCAGGTGTTGGGAAATACAAAGTGTACATAATAGATGAGGTTCATATGTTGTCAATCTCAGCGTTTAACGCACTGTTAAAAACACTTGAAGAACCACCTAAACACGTTATTTTTATTCTAGCAACCACAGAACCTCACAAAATACCAGCTACAATTCATTCGCGTTGTCAACGCTTTGATTTTCGTGGAATTGCAATCCGTGATATGCTTGAGAAACTGAATGAAATCGTTGAGAAAGAAACCATTTCTGTTCAAGATGAAGCACTTCACTTAATTGCGGAAAGTGCCGAAGGCGGAATGCGTGATGCCATCAGTTTGCTTGATCAAGTGGTATCGTATTCAGACGATGAAATTACCGTTGATGATGTACATGCCATTCGCGGGTCGGTCTCACACGAAGCCATTATTCGCATTGCGAAGGCCGTTGAAAACGATGATGTCCCACAAGCCGTAGAAGAACTTGATGAACTTATCGCCTCCGGTAAGGAAAGCCATAAATTGCTTGACGATTTAGTGAAATTTTATCGTGATGTGTTGATGTATAATAATGTTGAACACAACGATACGAATCGTTTGCTTTATCAAAATGAAGCCTTTCAAGCACTTGTTGAAGGGTTAAGCAATACACGTGTTTTTCACTACATTGATATCTTGCACGACACACAACAAAAAATACGCTATGCCGCTAATGGGAAGTTGTATTTAGAATTGGCATTTGTTAAGATGGTCGACGAAGAACTGAAGAAAAACACCGTAGCGCTTGAAAAGATACATCGACTTGAAGAGAGTATGCACAAGCTCGAAATACGGGTTGAATCATTGAAACAAGCTAAACCAAACGAAGACAAAGAGTCATTACCAACGTCAACGTTTGATATGCATCGAGAAGTGAGTTCACAAGAAGATCAAACGCAAGATGAGGATACCCAAACAGAGGATAATAAACAAGAGGAACAGGAAAAACCAGTGGAAAAGCAACCAGAACCTCAAAAGGAAGAACCAGAAAACGATCCACTTGCCAATCCGTTTATTAAGTTGTACGAACGCTTTTCAAAGAAGCAATACAAAACCTTTGATATTCATTACGTAGAAGACTTGTTAAATACAGCCGACCGCGAAGTTAAAATAGACATGGTAAAGAAATGGTATGATATCGAACGCACGGTTGAAGGTGATGATATGCAATACGCGCAGCTTATCACCGAAGGGACACTGGTTGCTTCAAATGGTGTGATGTTGATTGTTACGTATGAAGGGTATGCCATGTGCAACCGTTTGATGACCCCGGAATTTAAGAAAAACATCTTAAGACTGCTTGAGAATTATTACGGCCGTAAAATGATGTTTATGGCATTACCGGAAGAATTATGGAATAATATTAGCAACGAGTTTGTCAAAAAGTTTCGAACACGAAAGGCAAATGATTTTATAAAACTAACACCAATTACGCACCCTCGCCTCGTTGAAATCCCTAAAGAAAACGACGACTATGAAGATATTCAATCGGATAGCGTCAAAGAGGCAAAAGATTTATTTGGTGATATTGTGAAAGTGAAGAAAGAAGGAGAGTAGATACCGATGAACCCAGGAATGATTAAGAAACTGCAGCAAATGCAAAAAGATATGATGAAAGCACAAAAAGAGCTAGAGGCGTCGACGTTTTATGGAACGGCAGGTGGTGGCGCAGTTAAAGTTGAGTTCAATGGTGCCAAAGAAATGCAAACGGTAACCATTGACCCAGAAGCTTTTAATACCGATGACCTTGATATGTTACAAGATACCGTGGTTGCCGCTGTCAATGACTGCATGAAGAAGATTGATGAAGAAACACAGGAAACCATGGGACAATTTTCACAAGGACTTGGCGGCATGCCTGGAATGTTTTAACCTTAAGTGAAATATCCCGAAGCAATTCATCAACTTATTGAAAGTTTCATGCGCTTCCCTGGTGTAGGGAAAAAAACGGCCGAACGCTATGCTTTTTATGTTATAAATCATTTTCAAGAAGAAGATATTTTGGGATTTATGGAGGCGCTTCACCGCGTCAAGGAAGAAATAAAACCATGCACCGTCTGTGGCCACTTAACTGACCAAGAACGTTGTGATGTATGCCGAGATGACTCGCGAGATCAACGGAAGATTTTAGTTGTTGAGGAATCAAAAGACGTGATGGTTGTGGAACGGACCAAGATGTACGATGGACTCTATCATGTACTCAATGGTGCAATATCACCGAGTGATGGAATCGGACCGGAAGATATCCGGATAAAAGAACTGCTCAACCGTTTGAAAGACGAAAAACATCAAGAAGTTATTTTGGCAATGAATTTGAGTGATGAAGGTGAAACCACTGCAATGTACCTCCACCGACTTCTAAAAGATACGGACTTGCTTGTAACACGAATCGCCTATGGGCTTCCAGCTGGTGGCAATCTAAGCTACGCAGATGATATGACTTTATTAAAAGCACTAGAAGGACGAAAAAAATACTAACACGAATAAAATTGATGAAATTCATAAGATATTCACAATTTTATGATTTAATAGACCTAGTAGGTAGAAAGAGGTGAGGAATAATGTGGGAAGGTTTACCTGTTGTCGGACCGATTATTGAATTTTTAAAAGGTCTAATTCCCTTAGAAGAGTGGTTGCAATCCGCAACGGAATACATACTTGATTTAAGTTTTGCCGAACAGTTCCTTGGTGGAATCCTGTTAGCAATAATCTTTATACTTGGGGTATTTTCACTCATTAAGAAATTGTCAAAATTGATTATTGTAATCGCGATTTTAGTTGGATTGTGGTTGCTCTATACCAACGATGTTTTCGGATAAAAAGGTTGAGGAGACTCAACTTTTTTTCGTATAATTGAGCCTCAAAAATTCTTTTAAAATTTGGTATGGAAAACGCTTTACTAATATTGTATAATGAACTGTTACACTTTTTAGAAAAATATTTATATTTAGGAGAGAAGAAAGTTTATGGAGACTATTGAAATTAGACTGGAAAATTTAACCAAAGTCTTTCAAGCTAAGAACAAAGAGGAAACTCTAGCTGTTAGTGACTTGGATATTACGATTCCTGCAGGTAAGCTAATCGGTTTACTCGGACCTTCTGGGTGTGGTAAATCAACAACCTTATATATGATTTCAGGGTTATTGAAGCCAACATCTGGAAAAATCTTTTTTGGAGATTCTGATGTAACATCAGTACCACCAGAAGATCGTGGAATTGGACTTGTATTCCAAAACTACGCGTTGTATCCACACATGACTGTTCGTCAAAATATTATTTTCCCATTAGAAAACATTAAAATGGAGAAAAAAGAAGCTGAGCGTCGTGTTCAGTATTATGCTGATCTTGTTGGGATTGGACATTTACTAAACCGTAAACCTGTACAGTTATCAGGTGGACAGCAACAGCGTGTGGCGATTGCACGTGCGCTCGTTAAAGAACCGCGTGTGCTTTTACTCGATGAACCGTTATCAAATCTTGATGCACGTTTACGCCTTCAGACACGTGAAGAAATTAAACGTATTCAAAGAGAAACGGGGATTACGACCATCTTTGTTACGCATGACCAAGAAGAGGCCATGAGTATTTCAGATGAAATCATTTTGATGAAAGAGGGAGTTCAACAACAAAAAGGAGCACCTCAAGATGTTTATGATTCGCCAGGAAATATGTTCGTTGCGAAATTCTTAGGAAGCCCACCAATTAATATCTTTGATGGTGAAATTAAAGATGGCAAAATCATGATTGGGAACGCTAACGTTGGTCGTGTTGAAAAGAAAAAAAATCAACCCGTTGTTGTTGGTATTCGTCCAGAAGGATTTAAACTTTCTGAGCGTTCAAGTTTCCAAGTGAAAGTTGAGTTTGTCGAAACCATTGGACGTGATACAACGTTAATTATTCAGAATCCAAAAGCAAGTAAAGATCAAGCAAATGATATTGAAAATGAAGACATGAATAGAGCGAATACCTTTAGAGCCATCGTTGATGCCGATGAAAAGATTAAACCAGGGGATTCAATTAAATTGAATGTTAAACCACATAAAACATTCCTCTTTAATCCAGAAACGGGAGAACTCGTCTAACCATGTTAGAAGAAAAGCATCATTTTAAGGCCTGGTTATATTTATCTCCGGCGTTGGCATTGCTCTTAGTATTTACATTTTATCCAATTTTTAATGCATTCTACCTAGCTTTTCTATACAATTTTGATTACATGCAACGTACCGCAGAGGGAATGACGTTTACCACTGAGGGGATCAATCTATTCCACAACTTTAGACGTACATTGCAAGATGACCTCTTTATAAGAGCCTTGATTAATACATTAATTATCGTGTTCGTTTCGGTACCGGTATCCGTTATAATCTCATTACTCTTATCGGTATGGCTAAACTCGATTAAAAGATTTCAAGGGTTTTTCCAAACTATTTTCTTCTTACCTTATGTAACCAATGCCATCGCGATTGGGATGGCGTTTGCCGTTATTTTCCATCGTGAGTACGGACTCATTAATATGATCCTTACTAGTGTGTTTGGTATGGAAGAAGGCTTAAACTGGTTAGGTCGCGTTTCTGTTGATGAAAGCACACCTGCAATACGTGCATGGTTTCAACGGTATTTAAACCTTCCGATGTTAAGTTTGATGGTCTTCATTACTTGGTCTGGACTAGCATTTAAGATTATGGTTTTCTTAAGCGGACTTCAAAGTATTGATAAACAATACTACGACGCAGCACGTGTTGACGCAACTCCGAAATCACGTGTCTTTAGACGTATTACTATTCCACTACTATCACCAATGATTGCGTATATCACGATTACTTCGTTTATTGGTGCATTTAAAGAATATACCGCAATTGTCGGTATGTTTGGAATTGATTTAGGACCACATGGAGATGCAAACCGATTGATTACAATTGTTGGTCTCGTTTATAAGTCGTTAAATGAGATGGACAGCGTCGGTGCCATGTCAAGAGCAGCATCGGCAGCAATTATTCTATTTATGATGACACTCGTTTTGACGTTATTTAATATGTACGTCAGTAAAAAACGAGTGCATTACTAGGCGGTGAAATCATGAGTGAAATCTTATACGATAATGAAGCGAAAATTCGACGTAAACAAATGATTACCAAAGGTATTCTTTATTCTTTGTTAACTGCCTTTGCAATCTTTATTGTTATCCCTTTTTACTGGATGATCCTTACCAGTTTAAAGGATGCTGAAGAAGTATTTAGCGCACCACCATCACTATGGTTAAGACCAAGTGAATGGGAGATTCAAAACTACTGGCTGATTATCCGTGGTGAAGTGCCTTATGGACGCTTTATGTTAAACACGGTTGTTGTATCGGCTATTTCTACTGTCGGAACAGTGTTAACCACCATTTTGGCAGCTTTTGCCTTTGCGCGTTTAAACTTTAGAGGGCGCGACGCGTTCTTTATGGTTTTGATTGCAACGATGATGATTCCAGGTGAGATGTTTGTTATTACAAACTTCTTAACGGTTTCTTGGTTTGGATGGGTAGCAGAACAAACATATTTTGATGCGATTCTTGCAATGACCTTACCATTTATGACCAGTATTTTCTATATCTTCTTCCTGCGTCAAACGTTCAAAACGATTCCAAATGAACTTTATTACGCAGCGAAAGTTGATGGCACAAGCGATTTTATGTATCTGTGGAAAATCATGGTACCAATCGCAAAACCAACGATTATTACGATTACCATTTTAAATGCGATGGGAACATGGAACGCCTTCATTTGGCCACAACTTGTTACACAGTTTAACGAGTCTAACCGACTTGTTTCAAACGGTCTACGTGGAGCGGCTTATGTCGATGAAGCTGGTCGTGTACTGTATAACGAACAGATGGCAGCGGCGTTTGTTGTAACGTTACCACTATTAATTGTGTTTTTGTTGCTGAAAAAATACATTATGCGCGGTGTATCACGTAGTGGTATTAAAGGTTAAAATTTACGCAACTTAACGTGAATTAACTTTGAGCACATGAATTATGTTTATTAAAGTAGTATAATAAAGATAGAATATTTCAATAGGAGGAGAATTTTAGAATGAAAAAATTATTATTGTTTTTCGTTACATTTACTTCTGTGTTCGTGCTTTCAGCATGTTTAACAGGAGGAACCGGTCGTGACACTGTCACAGACGTTAATATCCCCGATGAACTACCAACTGAGCAGGTCAATTTAATCTTTTGGCATGCATGGGGAGAAACAAACTCAAACTTAGTTGCTGAAATGTTTGAGTCGTTTAAAGCAGAGTACCCTGAACTTAATGTGAACCTTACACAAACAGGTCAAGGGAACTATGACTCGTTAAGAGAGTCGTTAATCCACGCGATTGCAGCGGGAGCGACACCAACAATGATGATTGGATACCCTGACCATTTTGCTGGGTATTTGAATGGTAATGCCATTGTACCACTTGATGACTTTATCTCACATCCTGAATGGGGAGTCGATCTTGATGACTTTATCGAAGGGTACATTGAGGAAAACTCGCAATTCCCTGATTACATTTTCTCATTGCCACTAAGTAAGTCTACTGAGATGGCTGTTTACAACAAAGATGTATTTGATGCACATGGTTACGATTTCTCAAACTTAACGCATGCGTTAACATGGGACGATTTAGAAGCTATGATGGAGGATATTGTTGCGCCTAGTGGTATGTCAGATGCAGACCGTGCAACAAACATGCAAACACGTTATATGATTAATATTGACTCATCATCAAACTTCTACATTAACTCATCACGTCAATGGGGAGCTGGATACACAGATACAGATGGAAACATCTTAATTGATGAAGACGAAGGTAGAACACGCGAAATGTTAGAATTCTTCCAAGCGCGTTTTGCTGACCGTACGATTGTATTCCCAATTGAAGAAGGTCTTGACTATGGGAACGAACTACTTCATAGAGGCCTAGTAGCGATTACGCAAGGGTCAACTGCTGGGATGCAATATAATATTCCAACAGCTAGCCGAACTTCAAACGGAATCTTCGGTATGTTCGACATTGGTGTAATGCCAGTTATCCAAAAAGATTCATGTGAACTTGGTGCGGATGCTACCGATGTGCCTGGCACATGTTCGGCAATGCAACAAGGACCAAACATTGCAATTTCAAGTGATGCGTCTGACGCTGAACGTTTAGTTGCATGGTTATTTATTAAGCACATGACAAATACAGAAAATACGGCAATGTTCGCAATGACAACTGGATATATTCCAGTACGTTACTCAGCATTCCAAAGTGACGATTACCAAACATTCTTAGATGATATGGAAGATCCATTTGCAATGGCTGCTCGTGCAGCACAAGCTCAAATTAATTTCTATCGTTTTGACGCAGCCTTTACAGGTGAAGTAACATCAGCTAGAGCACGTAACGAAGTTGGTCAAGCGCTAGATGCACTCTTTACTGGTGATGGTGTCGACACCGTAATTAACAGACTGAAAAGCCGCTTGTCATAATAATGCTGTGGCGTAACTTACTTACACTCTTACTTACAATGATTATTGTCTTCGCTCTTGCTGCTTGCGGCAAGAGTGGGGACGATTCATTATATCCGCGCACAGATGCTTTAACGCTCGATCTTGATTATGAGGGGAAAAGCTATATTGAAGATGGAATCGGTGAAGCTATTTTAGCCACATGTGAAGATGGAGACACCGCCGAGTTCATCGTCGATGGACAACAAATTCGTGTTCGTTTTTTAAGCATCGATACACCTGAGGCAAGTCATCACTACGAACCTTGGGGAAGAGAAGCAACGAATTTTGCGTGTTCACGTTTAGAGGATGCTGAAACAATCGTTTTAGAACGTAATTTTGATGGATCGCATCGCGATACTTATGGCCGTTATTTAGGGTTTATATGGTATGATGGGCGTTTGCTTAATCTTGAAATAGTTGAAGCCGGCCTTGCGGATGTCCGCGGAGCACTTGGTGTCAAATACGGCACAGACATTTTTGATGCATGGCTCGACGCTCAAACTGAAGGCAAATATATCCATGGTGAAGACGATCCATTATTCGATTATTCAGACACTATTTACGACGTAACCATTGAAGACATTGTACGCAATTACGAAGACTATGAATTTAGTCGCGTTACGGTACAAGGTGTTATAACCGCAAAAATAGGCAATCATATTTTTATCGAACATGAAGGGTATGGCATCTTTGTTTATACCGGCCATGAAGATACCGAAAGTGATTTAGAAGGCATTATGTTAAATGTGGGCGATTTTATTGAATTTGAAGGCGCTCAAGTGATTTACGATTTGCAACGCTATGGTGGTGTGCACTTAACAGATTATAGTGGGAATCGTATAACTATACTTGAGACTGGACAATCCATTACGCCGCATGAGATCACGATTGACTTAATTAATGATCAATTGATTGGTCGCTATGTCTCACTCCAAAATCTTACAATTATTGATATTGATATTTACCCTTACACGGACCAATTTATTTTGACAGTTGAAGATGAAGAAGGAAACACACTTTTCATCCACCAACATCGTCAAGTATTTAATTACCATCAACTTGACCCGGAAACATTAAACATCGGAGATGTTATCAATGTTGAAGGACCGCTTAGAGACTCACCAGCTGGCATTCAACTTATGCTGACTAGAGCCGAACACTTAAGCACAGTTGAATAAAGCAAAAAAAGGATTTGATAGTATGAAAAAGATTTTAGTATTAATGTTAAGTTTATTTACCATTGCATTGATTTCAGCCTGCGGCACAGACCCAGTTGATGATAATGACGATGACGGATATCACGAACTGCATACTGACCGTACGGATGCATTAACCTTGAACCGTGATTATGCAGGAAAATCATTTTTACAAGACGGAATCGGTGTTGTTGAGCTGCATATGTGTATTGATGGAGACACAACACACTTTAGAGAAGGTAATACAACCTTTTCTGTTCGTTATTTAGGTGTTGATACACCGGAATCAACAGCCGCCATTGAACCATGGGGAAAAGCTGCAAGTGATTTTGTTTGTGATGTTTTAACCAATGCCGATGAAATCGTTCTTGAATGGGACGAAGCAGCTGGAAACCGAGTCGATACGACAGGGAATCGTTACTTAGCCTTTATCTGGTACGATGGACGTTTACTTAATTTAGAACTCGTTGAACTGGCTTACAGCCCAAGCAGTGCTGCACACTTAAAATATGGTGATCAAATGCAAAATGCCTGGTATGAAGTTATGCAATCGGGACGCCGTATTTATGGTGAAGAAGATCCGAATTATGATTACGCTTTAGACGGTGCGGAAGTTGATTTAGATTATCTCGTTGAAAACCGTACTCAGTATATCGGGCGCTTCGTGACAGTCGAAGGGACCATTACACGATTACAAAATGATAATTTCTATTTAGAACAAAACGGTGTTGAAGTCTATGTCTATGTTGGATTTAATTATGTTGGTCCGCATATTCAAGTCGGCAATGTCATTCGTATGGAAAATGTTGTTCCAACATATTTCCCAACGGATTCAACAAGTTTAAGTAATTTCCAATTGTCGAACTTTGACAGACGAAGAGTAACGTTAATCTCTTCACCAGAAACAGAAGAATAAAAAATAGTTTCACTATAATAGGGAGGATTTAATTTTATGAAGAAATATTTTGCCCTTCTACTAATGCTTGTTGGTGTATTATCACTTGCAGCATGCCGTGGAGGAGATGACAACGGAGACGATGTCGATCCAGATCAAGCAAAAGTTGATGAAGCGTATACACGCGCAGATACTTTATTTGTTGATACAGGAAGCATCACTGGAAGTTTTAATTTACCAAAAACAATGTTAACAGACGTTAGCGTTATATGGGAATCATCAAACACTGATGTTATTAACATTGAAGCGAGAGATAATGATTTCCGTGCGAATGTAACACGTCCTGAAGCAGAAGAACCGAATGTTAATGTTGAGATTACGGCAACGTTTACTTTAAACGATGTTACACGTACGCGTACGTGGACATTAACGGTTATAGCATTCCCTGAAGCTGACTTATACACAAACTTTAGCGAATTACATGAAGACAATCCTTATAAACAGGACGTCGAGGTTGAAGGTATTGTTGTTGCTTTACATGGTAGTGGTTACTTAATTAGTGATGGTGAAATTCAATTATCAGTTTACACCAACGGCCTTTCTGGTCAAGTTGGAGATAAAGTTCACCTTGCAGGTGTTTATGATAATTACAATACAACATATCAAATGACTAATGTTTCTGAGACTATTCTATCAAGCAACAATGACTTCACAGTAACTTATCACGAAAAAACCATCAAAGAAATTGATGAGTTGGATGCTGCAAACGACCGCTCTGTTGGAGGAATGGCATTTACAGTTACTGCTATGGTAAGTATTGATGGTGGAGATGTTTATCTAAGCCAAGAAGGAGTTACTCTAGGTGTTACTTTTTATTCACATACAGAATCATTAGATATTCTTAAGGAGTACGAAGGAGAGTTGATAACAACAACTGTTTGGTATTATGCTCGTCATTCTACTCGTGGAGTAATGTTAATGTTCTACGGAACGCATGATGACATTGAAATAAGTGAGTTAGACAATGAAGATATGGCCAACGTTGATGCTAGCCATATTGATTTAGGATTCATTGGTTGGGTTTACAACGACCTAGAGTTGCCGGTATTGGGTCAAGAGTATAATGCAACTATTACATGGGCATCAAGTAATGAAAGTGTTATTGCAAATGATGGAACGATTACACAAGCTTCAGAAGCTACCGAAGTGACTTTAACAGCAACAATCACAGTTGGTGATGCAAGTGTTACTCGCGAATATGTTGTGATGGTCGCAGAAGCTGACTTTGATCCATGGACAAACAGCTCTAGCGTCGCAGACGTAATCGCTGAAGTTGATGGAGAAATCGTTATTATTCAAGGTATTGTTACGTCTTACCGTACATTTGGTGGCGGATTCTACATTCAAGACGAAGACGGAACGAGCATCTTTGTTACAGGTAACCACACCGTAACACCAGGTGAAAAAGTTGTTGTTTACGGAGTTAAAGACACATATACAGACTTTAGTAACGACCGCCCACAAGTCATTGATTCAAGTATCCTTGAAAATGACGAAGGGGATCATGCTTATACTGTTATTGACAATGAAACTGCAGCAGATATAGCTTCAGGATTCCCAGGAAACATCTCACAACGTTACCGTTTAGAAAACCTTGTAATTGTTAATATTGAGCACAACTCACTCTTCTTCGAGGCTGGCGACATAACAATCCGTTTCGATACTCGTAACTATGGACAGCATCTAGTTGGACAAGTGGAAGTTGGCGATACAATTGATTGGATGGAATTCACACTTGGAGAACTATTCCATGGTGACATCCGTGTTGAAGGGGTTTTATTGCCTGAGTTAACGCAAGATGAAATTAAAGATGCACTTGATATTCCGGCAGAAACAACAACGAATTTAACACTAATAGATGAGTTAATCACAAATGAAAACTATATTGAAAAGACAATTTATACGATTGAGTGGGCATCAAACGACGAAAGTGTCATCGCACTTGATGGTTCAGTTACACGCCCAGAAACTGGAGAACCAGATGCAGTTGTTGAATTAACTGCGACCGTTACACTTGGTGAAGAAACTATGACATTTGTTTATACGGTTACTGTGGCTGCTCGTCAAGAAGCACCAAGTGGTGGATTAGCCTATGACTTTGACTTTACTAATTTAACTATAGCAACAGGATACGTTTCGGAACCAACCGACTTAGAACTTGTAAATGCTATAGATACTAATGATTATATTATTACTCGCTTAAACGCAAACATTAGTAACCCAACAGATCAAGAGGATACTGGAATT
>SLQR01000003.1 GCA_007131405.1 Candidatus Izemoplasma sp. | reverse complement strand
GGCGGTGGTCATTGATGAAGATCATTAACTTCAAAAAAACGTATAAAGCCGCAACGATTCAGTTTTCTTACCTCGATACACAGGCGCGTGTGGTGTTGCTTGTTGGGGCGAATGGATCAGGAAAATCGACGCTATTAAAGGCGATGGCAAACCTCGTGACTTACGAGGGCACACTGGAGGTAAATAGGGATGCTCTTTACATTCAAGAAAGCATCGATTACCCCGAATCGATGACGCTGAAAGCCTATTTAGAAGGTGTTCGATCGATTGGGGGTGGGTGTAAGCAACGCTATGAAGATCTTATTACGCGGTTTGCGATGGCACCGCACCTTGATAAACCGTTTAAATCGTGTTCTAAGGGCATGAAACAAAAAGTCAATCTTATCCAAGGCTTAATGGAAAAACGCTCGTGTTATTTGATTGATGAGCCATTTAGCGGCCTTGACATGGCAAGCAAGGAAGTGTTTGTGCGTTATGTGAAACAAAGCGGTGAACGCTTTATTTGTTCAACGCATGATGAAAGTTTATTTAAAGGCACGCGTGCGAAGGTGGTTCAGGTATGATGTTTTTGATGACGATGCACATAAATTATGTGTTTACGCGTAAAACGATTCTCTTGATTGTAGGTATAGGTCTTGGAAAATTGGGGGTTTTTCTGATTCTAAGTCGATTTTATGAGCCCGCGGTGAATCGGATTTTATATCGAGACCAGTATGCCTTTGATTATTTTATGGAAGGGTTAACGATGATCAAACTCACGCTCCTTATCTTGATGCTTTATTTTGCGATTCGGCTTTTTAAAGAGGCTCCGTATGATGTGGTGCTGGTGCAACGGGTGAACCGCTATAAGCTGTTTTTAAGTAAGTGGCTTGTGCTGCTTGGCATTATGGTTGTGTGGTTATTTCTCTTTTTGAGTTACTTTTGGATGATTGGGTTGGGTGTTCACCGAAGTGTCACGGCACTTTTTACGGCTGATTTCGTTTTGAAAATGGGTGTATTCGTCTTGTTTTATAGTGTGATATGTCCATTAATTATTGTGCGTTTTCAGCATTTATTGCCCCTGCTTTTCATGATCGTTGGGTTTTTAGTGAGTGATTTGTTGGTTGATTTTAATAAAACTCAAACGGGTTATGGCTTGCTTACGACCCTTGTAAACATGGTGTTTCTAAACCTGCATGTCTTATCGCTTGAGCGTGTCGACTATGTCTTTAGTATCCGGGTCCCACTCTATATCATGCTTCTTGCTATGCTCTATGGGTATAGACGCATTAAATCCCTTGAATTTTAAGGTGGATGTTGTTATTTATAAACTGGTATGCTATAATTAGTACCAGTTTTTTATTGATGATTAAGGGGGAGAAACATATGTGTGGAATAGTAGGGTATTTAGGGAAAGGCAATGCCAAAGAAGTTGTGCTAAATGGGTTATATAAGTTAGAGTACCGTGGGTATGATTCTGCGGGGATGAGTGTATTTAATAAAAAAAATCAACGCTTTGACATGTATAAGGATGTTGGACGTGTTGCGCATCTTGATTCACTAGTTCAGTCAATTGACCATTCGCCGATCGCGATTGGTCATACACGCTGGGCAACGCACGGAAAAGTGAATCAAGCAAACGCACACCCGCATTTTTCAGCTTCAGAGCGTTTTGTTGTGGTACACAATGGTGTGATTGAAAATTATCGAGAGTTAAAAGCGCGTTATCTAAATGGTCATCACTGGGTAAGTGAGACGGACACGGAAGTGATTGTGCAACTGATTGAACGCTTTTCAGACGAGTTAAGTGTCGAAGAAGCGGTCAAAAAAACAGTGAGTTTATTGCATGGATCGTATGCATTGCTTGTGCTTGATCAAGACAATCCGGAACGCTTAATTGCGGCTAAACATAAGAGCCCACTGTTGATTGGAAAAAGCGACAAAGGCATTATTATTGCCAGTGATCTCGTGGCGCTTGCAAAATACAGTCAGGTTTATAGTCCGCTTGAAGATGAATCGATTGTCGTCATTAATCAAGCGGAAATCACGTTATGGAATCGGGATTATGTCCAGCAGGAACTTACGTTTCAACCAATGGATTTTGAAGATGATTTAACGGAACTCGGGGAATACCCGCATTACATGTTAAAAGAAATTATGGAACAGCCATTAGTCATGCGTAAAATTGTGGACCGTTATTTTCATGATGACCATATTGTGATTGACGAAGCGATTTTAGAAGGTATCCGTCAAGCAGACCGCTTGTATGTGTTAGCGGCTGGGACCAGCATGCATGCTGGTTACATAGGAAAACGTTTATTTGAAAATTTAACCGAAAAACCGCTTGAAGTGCACATTGCGAGTGAGTTTGCTTACCACCCACCGGTCTTAAGTGCGCAGCCATTCTTTATCTTAATCTCGCAAAGTGGTGAAACCGCAGACTTACGTGCGTGCTTATCGCATCTTAAAAAACACCATTACCCATCACTCACGATTACAAACGTCAAAACATCAACGCTTGCACGCGAAGCGACGTATGCGCTTGAACTTTTTGCAGGTCCAGAAATTGCGGTTGCATCAACAAAAGCCTACACAGCGCAAATCGCTGTACTTGCTGTTTTAGCTGCAAAAGTGGCTCACCGTGATGCAGGACTGCGTGAATCCATTAGTGAACTCGCAGCGAAAATGGAACAATACCTTACCCAGTACGAGTCAGTTGCTGAACTCGTTAAACGGGTATTAACGAAGCAAAATGCTTTTTATATCGGTCGAGGGACAGATTATTTTGTTTCCCTTGAAGCCGCGCTTAAATTAAAAGAGATATCCTATATTCAAGCCGAAGGCTTTGCGGCAGGTGAGTTAAAACACGGGACGATTGCTTTGATTGAAGAAGGAACCCCTGTTATTGCCTTGAATTCTGAGCCACACGTAGCATTAAACACACGCAGCAACCTAGAGGAAGTAAAAAGCCGTGGTGCCATGGCAGTGACCATTGCCACAGAAGCGGTCGCACAGGAAGGTGATGACATCGTTTTACCAAACGTTGACCCATTGCTTGTACCGATCATGATGGTTTTACCCACGCAATTAATTGCGTATTACGCCGCGCTTGAGCGTGGGCATGATATTGATAAACCACGTAACCTTGCGAAGAGCGTTACCGTAGAATAACTTTTCAATTCAAGGGATTTGTGATAAACTATTCTTACTTGTAGGCATTAGGAGGGAAAACATGGGGAAATATTTTGGGACCGACGGCATTCGCGGTGTCGCCGGTGAATTTTTGAATGCGGACCTAGCGTATAACGTGGGTCGAAGTTTGAAGTATGTTTTAGAAGCAAAAACGATTGTTATTGGGCGTGATACCCGAGAATCAAGCGAAAAACTCGCACTTGAAGTTGCCAAAGGCGCAACCGAACTTGGTGTGAGTGTTTTGGATGCAGGGGTCGTGACAACGCCGATGGTGGCGTATTACAGTAAAAAAGAAACCATCGTGGGTGTGATGATTACCGCTTCACATAACCCATACACGGACAATGGCATTAAACTATTTCAAAACGGCAGTAAATTAAGCGAAGACCAAGAAAAAACAATTGAAAAATACCTTGAGTATCCATTGCAAATTGAACCGGAAAAAGAAGGAACATATAAAAAGACTAAGGACGTTCAAACAGCATATCTTGACCTTTATAAGCGGTTAAAGCTTGTGCCAATTAATCTCAGCATTGGTTACGACAGTGCCAATGGCGCGAACTATCAAATCGCCAAAGAAGTACTTGAACCGCTTTGTGATGAAAGCGTTCAAATCAACGCAGAACCAAATGGGAAAAACATTAATAAAGAGTGCGGATCAACCCATCTTGAAGCG
>SLQR01000117.1 GCA_007131405.1 Candidatus Izemoplasma sp. | reverse complement strand
GCTCGAACGTTTAGCGCGCGATCGCCCGTGACAGAACGCGCCGTAAAGACAGCAAAGGCCGGCGCAAAAAAGTTCAGTGCCGTCGCACTAATAATCTGATTCGATTTCATATGGATTGCGGCAAAGGCATGAAACAGTGAGAAAAGCAAACCAACGAGTAGGCCGACACTTAATCCGATAAGTGCATTAAACTGCAACGGAATAGCGTAGTTATTGCTGACAATTATCATGACCCAAGCACCAGCAAAAGCACCCATAATCATAATCCCTTCAAGGGCGATGTTCACGACACCACTACGCTCAGAAAATAGAGCACCAAGAGCGACAATGGATAATAGCGCCATCGCACGAATTATAAATGGCATGACAAAATTTAAATCGCTTAAAATTTCACTCATGTAAGATCCGCTCCTTCCGCCACATCAACATCTTGATTCGTTTTCCGTTTAATGTATTGTGCTACATAGCGTTTCATAAAGAGACTTAAAGCACTGAAATAAATAATGACTGCAATGATGATATCGATAATCTCTGGCGTAAAATCATAGCCTTGCAGGAAAAGACCCCCAAGTTCTAAGAATCCATAAAAGATGCCGGCCAGTAATACACCAATTGGCGCACTCAATCCGAGTAAAGCAACCGCAATACCGGTAAAGCCTTCATTCATCAATACGGCATTAATATGTAAGTAGCGTCCGCCAACTAAGAAGTAAATCGCACCACCAGCACCTGCAATGGCACCTGATATCGCCATCGAAAGAATAATATTACGTTTTTCATTCATCCCTGCGTACTTCGCTGCATCTTTATTAAATCCGACACTTTGAAGTTCATAACCAAACACGGTTTTATTTAAAATAACATGCGCAATTGCGACAATGATCACCGCAAGAAAAATGCCAATGTTGATGCTTGATCCTGGAAAAATATATTGCAGACCCCATTTCGGCAGTTCTGCCGAACCTTGAATTGACAAACTGCGTCCATGTTCCGTATAAAAGACTGTCCGTTTTACCATAAGAATCATTAAATACATTGCAACATAGTTAAGCATAATTGAGGAGACAACCTCATGGACATTGCGATACGCTTTTAAAATGCCTGGGATTGCGCCCCAAATTCCTCCAGCAACCATCGCAAATAAAATGGCGACTAACCAGTGAAATGGACCTAAGAATCCCCAATGCACACCAATATAAACAGCAACATAAGCTGCAATGGTAAACTGTCCTGTTGCTCCAATATTGAAAAGACCTGTGCGGAAAGCAAACGCAACACTTAGACCCGTGAGGATAATAGGAGTAGCACGGTAAAACATATTACCAAAACTGCGCATACCTGCTTGTAATGGTCCCGTTAGAATGGTAAAAAATCCTGGAAAAGCATCGGCTGGATTCACAATGAGCATAACTATCAAACCGAAGAGTAATCCAAAGATAATTGCAGCAATACTCGAAAGGACTTGAATTGAATTCGGACGTTTCGCTGCTGCATTTAAAACCTTATTCCATGTATTTTTCATGCGTTATCGCCTCGCTTTGATCCTGCCATATATAGACCCAGTTCTTTCTCATCAATTGCATCTGGATCAAGATCACCAACTATTTCGCCTTCGTACATAACTAAAATGCGATCACTTAAGTTCATGACTTCATCAAGCTCAAGTGATATTACTAAAACAGCTTTGTTTTCATCACGTTGTTCGATGAGTTGTTGATGGATTGATTCAATCGCACCAACATCTAATCCTCGTGTTGGTTGAACCGCTATCAACAAATCGTTGTTTCGATCAAGTTCACGTCCAAGAATTGCTTTTTGCTGATTTCCACCACTCATGCTTCGTGCGAGTGATGTTGGGCCTCGACTTGAGCGAATATCATACGTCTTTATCATTTTTAAAGCATGGTCACGAATTGCTTCGAATTTCATAAAACCTTTGCGTTGGTATTTTGGGGTAAAATAATTCTGTAATATCAAATTGCTTTCTAAAGAAAAATCAAGCACAAGACCATGGCGTTGCCGATCTTCTGGAATATGCGAAATGCCTGATAAACTTCGCTTGCGTATGGAATATTTTGTAATATCTTTCCCATTAATTTCAATTTCCCCTTTTGTGAGTGGCATCAACCCAGTGATACCATAAACCAATTCCGATTGACCATTGCCCTCAATGCCTGCAACACAAAGAATCTCACCACGTTTTGCTTCAAAACTCACATCTTTGACCAAATCTTTATCATTTTCTTTTGATCGTATGGATAGGTTATTCACTTTAAGGACCGTATCTGATGGTTTTGCTTTCGTTTTTTCTAAAGTAAACACAACCTTACGGCCAACCATTTTTTCAGCAAGTTCTTCATTCGTTGTATCACTCACAATAACGGTATCAATTGATTTTCCTTTACGTAAAATCGTACAACGGTCAGCTATCTGCTGAATTTCGTTTAATTTATGGGTAATCAAAACAATGGACTTTCCTTCTTTAGAAAGACCTTTGAGAATTTTCATAAGTTCTTCAATCTCTTGTGGTGTCAAACTGGCTGTTGGTTCGTCAAAAATTAATATTTCTGCGTCTCGATAGAGCATCTTCAAAATTTCAACACGTTGTTGTTGTCCAACTGATATATCTTCAATATACGCATCCGGATTGACTTTTAGTTTATAGCGATTACTTAACTCAACAATACGCTCACGCGCTTTATCGTAAGTCAACATCCCACGTTTTGTGTCTTCAAAACCAAGGATTATGTTTTCCGTGACGGTAAAGTTGTGTACTAATTTAAAGTGTTGATGAACCATACCGATATTTAATAGATTGGCATCGTTTGGGTTACGAATCTCTACGTCTTCTCCATGCACTTTAATTGTACCTTCTTCAGCACGATACAAACCAAATAGAACGCCCATCAGCGTTGATTTTCCGGCCCCATTTTCACCTAATAAAGCATGTATTTCACCTTTCTTTAGTTGAAACGTGATGTTGTCATTGGCCTTAATCCCTGGAAACTCTTTCGTTATATTAAGCATTTCAATCACGTATTGCATAAAGCACCCCATTTCTATTGATCAACGTATGGTAAAAAAGGAAAGTATTACCTTTCCTTTTTCCCAAACGAATATTGCTATTTCTTATTAAGACCCTTCAATCAGTGCTTTCGAGAATGGAAGCATACCGAGTCCGTTATCCGTGAAGAAACTAACTAATTCTTCATACGATGTTGGAACGACAATTGTACCATCAGCGAGTTGCTCGAAAATCGCGTCATAATCAGCTTCTGTAAAATTCTCAAAACGCGAGCTTTCCATTGGTAATGCGACACCATTTTCCGCCGCAGAAAGTGTCAATACTTGACCACCTGGAAATTCATCATTATAAAATGCTTCAAGCATTTGCTGTACGGAAACACCCAAAGACTTCATGGCACTTGTAAGCACGTGATCATTTATTGCACCTTGGTCAACGTCAACGCCAATCATCCATGCATCTGCAGATTGCGCTGCAGCCATAACATTCGATCCAACGCCACCAGCTGCACTAAAAATGACTTCGACGCCACGGTCATACCAGTCAGCTGCACGTAAACGATGCGTATCATCGGGTGCAAAACTACCGCGATATTCAAAGTTATTTTCGTCAAATGTAATACTTACACCAAGTTCATCAGCAGCGTAATAAGCACCAGCTATATAACCAATACCAAAGAGCACCACTGGAGGAACAGCAATACCTCCAAAGAATCCGAGATTTCTAAATCCATCATGAACAGCTGCGTAACCAGCTAAGAACCCTGATTCGTGTTCAGTATAAAAAATCGCTACTGTATTTTCTGCTACCGTTTCTGGCGTTCCATCAAGAATGACAAATTTGACATCCGGATATAACT
>SLQR01000055.1 GCA_007131405.1 Candidatus Izemoplasma sp. | reverse complement strand
TGGTCCCACTGCACGGCGTTGAGGATGCTTTTGCTATTATTATATTCGGTATTGTTTTATCCTATACCATGGCTGTTGACGCTTCCATCCCCATGTCTCTTTCAATGATCATACATGGACCCATCTATGAACTTGTCTTTTCCATCCTCATTGGGGTTGGTATTGGACTGATTTTGCGTTTAATTATCCGCAAACTTGATTATGAAGATGTTGACAAGGACATGGTCGTTTTTGTTAGTGCTTTTGTTGCTATTATGATTGCTATTTCACTTGCCAATCGAGGATTTTATTTGTTTGGCGTGCATGTGCACTTATCCCCCGTACTTCTTCCGATGGTGGTAGGGATTACGTTTGCTAACACATCCTCTAAACTTGCCAAACATGAAACTGAGCATATGCTTGACTTATTTTCTCCGCCTATTTTAATTGGATTTTTCACGATTATTGGCGCAGAAATTGTCTTTTTGCTTATATCCGGTACGGCTAATATTGACTGGTCAAAGTTTCTAATCTATTCGTCGGTATACATTCTTTTCCGAATCTTCGGTAAAATGTTTGGAACTTACGTTGGTGGATTACTGGGTAAATCCACTAAAAATGTTCGGAAGTATTTAGGCTTTTGTTTACTCCCACAAGCGCAAGCAGCCATCGGGTTAATTTTTTACGCCGGCACAAAAATGAGCAATCAAGGTGATGCGAATATGCTTATTCTAATCGTGATTGCAGGTACACTCGTGTATGAGCTTTTAGGTCCACTCGGACTAAGACATGCGTTCATCCGTTGTAATGAAGTTGATGAACATGGTGCCTGCATTATTTATCCGAAAAAAAAGTAATTAAAACACGAAGAAAATATTGATGCTTTCTTCGTGTTATTTTTATTTATCAAATAGCTGGATAGTTGATGTATAGTATTGCTCTTGAAAATGGGTTCGATCTTTAATTGCTTTGGCTGTAAACTTTTGGTCGCTCGGTGCCATAACAAGTTTATCTTCAGCATCATTCTCTCTGTGAATAATCGCGATTATTTTCCCTGTATAGCTTGTAACGACTTCATCAACACCGAGTAAATACACATCAAGTTCTTCACCATCAGGCGCAATTTCACCTTTGATGTAACCGTAATTAATCGGGTAAATAAGCTTATCGTGTTTCGGGTGTATTGCTCCAATGGGTCGGTCAACCTTCATAGTCACGGTCTTACCTAAAAACCGCTTCACTTGAAATTTGCGGATAACGTATTGAATAAACTCAGCTTTTTTCTCTGTATAGTTTGGGCGATCAAAACGGTACTTATTCTGAAGCTTGTCTTTTAATGTATCGTAAGCTAAAGCAAGCGCTTTGTCTTCACGTAATGCATCGCGAAAATAAAGATGGTTTTTCCATTCTTGTGATGCTTCATGAAAGACATGAAGATGGTGCGTTGAAACTGACCCATTATTTACTCTACGATTAAAGTACATCGCATTGGGCAAATCAACATGCGGATAATAGATAAAACCAAGATTTTCAAGCGCTTCTATCTTCGCCTTTATGGGTTCGAAGTTTTTTACTTTCATCGCAAGGTCAATAATCGGTTTGGCTTTTATCGTTGAGACTGCTGTACTTCCAATATGTTGAATATCTAGAGCATCTTCACCAAACAGCAGGTGCAGTGCTCGAATCATGGATTGGGCTTCTTCTACCCAGGCTTTTTGATGCGGAATAAGGTTAACTTCTCCCTTTTTAAGACCAATTACACTGGTTGTTTTATGCATGAGCGTTTGTTTTAATCGCATGAAGCGCATTCGTCATGTCGCAGATAAAATCAAAGTTTCCAATTAATACAACGCGAATATAGTCGTCATTTGGATGCATCTTCATCTTAAATCCTTTATATTTTCGTGTTTTTGTCATAACGACATGTTTTATTTGACTTAACGTTTCTTGGTCTGGGTTGTTAAAATCAAAGATTGCGCAGCTTCGATCGTCATCCTTATCATCATAGTTATGACGCAAAAATTGTTTAACATCTTCACTTGCTTGCTTAGCAATGTCACTCGTAAATGTTTTCGTGTCAAAAAATTCTTTAAGGTGCTCCTCTGTGAAGCGCCAGGTGCCTCCTACTTTTATTCCGTGTAATAAACCATCTTTTAAGTAACGGCGAAGCGTGCGTTCTGAAACTTTTGTCATCTCCATAACCTCCTTAAAACTGTACATTTTATCATCCATATTTCTCACCTCGTCTTCATTTTACCAAACATGTCAAAACATGTCAATATATTTTTGTCATGTTTTGACATGTTAACTGTATTTTTATTTGCATGTTATATTACGGGCTTTTTTATTCAATTTTACGTATAATAAAAGAAACTGATAAGGGAGGTCTGACAGTAAGCACTTTTACTGGAGCAAACAATGAAATATTTTTATCTCAAACAGAAAGTTTTTTCACTAAGAAATGCCTATACGATCTATGATGATCAAAAGACAGAGCTCTATTACGCAAAATCAAAGTTTCTTGTTTCAAGGAAACTCACACTTTATGAATCAACTACAGATAATATACTCTATACCATGGAACGCAAACGGTTTTCCTTTAGACCAAGTTACACCATAAGCGATTCAAATGGTACGAACGTTGCATCCACAAAGAAACAGCGTGCATTATTCAAACAAAAAGTGAATGTCGATAGTGCCCATGGGCAATTGGTGATTGAAGGCAATTATCGCGCACATGATTTTACCATTAAACACGAAAACGGTAAAGACCTCGCGTCCATCCATAAGAAGCGATTAGCTTGGGGCGATACGTATGAAATTGTTATTTATGCGGATGATCATGAAACATTTTATTTAGCTCTTGTGCTTTTAATTGATAGCAAGTACCATGAAAAACGAAAACGATCCAACACACGACGTTCTCGTATAAACCGTTAAAGATATAAAAAAAAAGGAAACCAATTTACATCTGGTTTCCTTTTTCATTAGTCTATGTATGAGTCTGCTTTGTCGCTAATGTCAACGACAAATACGTCACCGTCATGTTCGAACACAGCGTAAAGTGCTAAGTCATCTTCTAAGATGATCCATACCCAGTCCGCTATTTCTTCCGTGGTAAAGTCTTGATCGCTTTCAATGGCGATAAGAGATTCTTCATCTAAACTAAATGTATAATCACCAATTGTGATTGTGTTCGTAACTGTAGTTATTTGGTCACTATCCACGTAGTCCATCGCTTCTTCAATGGTGATGCTATAGTCAATGTTAAACGATAATCGAGCCCCTACGCTTGTGCGGTAGTACAGTCGATCTACATTATAAGCTTTTTCAATCACAATATCTTCAAGCAAGTACCAATCATCACCTTGTGCGATGAGTTCAAGCGTTTGCCCGTTGACAACCACCTCTTCGATAACCTGTTCATCTGCGTCGCTTGTAATCATCAGCAACACAGTACGTTCATGAATGTTTACTTGAAATTCTTCAAGTTGAATCGATTGAGCACGCTCAATTTCTTTTTGAATAATGTCACATCCGATTAAGGATACTGCAACCATTATCATGAGTACACTTGCGAGTATTTTACGCATATATTACAACTCCTTTTGTATTTATAATTATTATAGCATACATCAAGCCAAGAGTCTTTTACGATACTGTCATTCTCTTGTCGGTTTTGTTTTATAATCGCCAATTTATTTGATGGTTGGGTTTTGTTAAAGCAAAAAAAGAATCTCAGTCACCGATTGACCGAGATTCTGCTTTGTTCATTGATTTCTCTGATAGTTTGGTGCTTCCTGCGTAAGTTCAACAGAATGGGGGTGCGATTCTTTCTGTCCGGCGGGACTAATCGGAACAAAGACTCCTTTTTCTTTTAATTCCATCAATGTTTTTGCTCCACAGTACCCTAAGGATGAACGAAGGCCACCGACGAGTTGAAACAACACATCTTCAACTTTACCTTTGTATGGAACACGTCCTTCAATGCCTTCTGGTACTAACTTTTTCAGTTCGGTTTGATTGCCTTGGAAATAGCGGTCACTTGACCCGCGACGCATCGCTGAGATTGACCCCATGCCTTGATAGACTTTGTAGCGTCGACTATTGTAAATGATTTCTTCACCCGGTGCTTCTTCACACCCTGCAAGTAAACTTCCGAGCATCACGGTATCCGCCCCAGCAGCTAACGCTTTACTAATGTCACCACTATACTTAACGCCCCCATCCGCAATCACAGGGATGTTATGTGACTTCGCAATGGCATAGACATCCATAATCGCTGAAATTTGGGGAACCCCAACGCCCGCAATGACGCGTGTTGTACAAATCGACCCAGGTCCAACGCCAACCTTTAAGGCATCAACGCCTGCGTCAATTAAAGCACGTGCTGCTTCTTTTGTCACGATATTGCCAGCAACGATCGCTAAATCCGGGTATGTTTTTCGTAGAGTTTTCACCATGTCAATGACCCCTTTTGAATGGCCATGGGCTGAATCCACAACCACAACATCGACACCTATCTTTACAAGTGCGTCTACACGCGTTAACGTATCGTCTTGAACTCCAAGCGCTGCGCCCACGCGTAAGCGACCCTGGGAATCTTTGGTGGCTTCGGGGTAACGCTTAGCTTTATCGATATCTTTGATGGTAATTAACCCTTTTAGCTTATAGTTCTTGTCCACAATAGGCAATTTCTCAATACGGTTATCGAGCAATAAACGTTTCGCCTCTTCAAGGCTTGTGCCAACTGGCGCTGTAATGAGTTCTTTATGTGTCATTGTGCTTTCAACGCTATGATCAAGCGTGTCACGGTATCGCACATCGCGGTTGGTTAAAATACCAATCAGTGTTCCATCTCCTTCAATGACTGGAAACCCAGATATTTTATAGTAAGCCATTAACGTTTCGGCATCTTGAAGGGTTTGGTCTTTGCGCAAGGTAATCGGATCGGTAATCATCCCAGATTCACTCAGTTTCACGCGTTTGACTGCGCGTGCTTGTTCTTCAATTGGCATGTTTTTATGAATGATACCCATCCCACCTAAACGCGCCATCATAATCGCCATTTTGCTGTCAGTAACAGTATCCATTGCACTGCTTAATATCGGTATATTTAGTGAAATATTTTTAGTCAAACGCGTAGATAACACCGTTTCTTTTGGCAACACCTCAGAATACCCTGGGACCAAAAGCACATCATCAAACGTATACCCTTTTTCTCTTATTTTCGCCATTTTATCACTCCTATTCCCACTCAATGGTTGCCGGTGGTTTCGATGTAACATCATAAACCACACGGTTAATGCCTTCAATTTCGTTCACAAACCGTCTCGAACATTGTTCAAGCACATCATAAGGGATTTTGGCAAAATCCGCGGTCATCCCATCGGTACTCACCACAGCCCGAATCGCCACCGTATATTCATACGACCGGTTATCCCCCATAACGCCAACGGTTTGGGTGTTTGTTAAGACTGTAAAGTATTGCCAAACACTTTCATCAAGCTTATGGTGCTTGAATACCTCGCGTAAAATCGCATCACTTTCTTTCACAATGCGAAGCTTATCGTCTGTCACATCACCGATGATGCGAATCGCTAACCCGGGTCCTGGAAAGGGTTGGCGGCGGATAAAATGCGCCGGCATATCAAGTGCCTCACCAAGTCGCCTTACCTCATCTTTAAACAACTGATTCAGCGGTTCAATTAAATCAAAGCCAAGTTCTTTGGGCAACCCTCCCACATTGTGGTGGGATTTAATCGTTTTCGCGGTTGCTGTGCCCGATTCAATAATATCGGTATACAGTGTGCCCTGAGCCAAATACTTAAAATCTCCATGGGTAAGTGCTGTTTCCTTAAAAACATCAATAAACAGCTTTCCAATAATTTTTCGCTTCGTTTCCGGATCAGTAACGCCTTTTAACGCGTTTAAAAAGCGGTCTTTTGCGTCAACTTTAATCACGTTCATGGCGTATGACTCTTTAAACACCCTCATAACTTCTTCCGCTTCACCAAGTCGCAAGAGTCCGTGATCCACAAACACACACGTTAACTTATCCTTAATTGCTCTATGAAGCAACACCGCAGTCACACTTGAATCGACACCCCCCGATAACCCTAAAAGCACCGAGTCGTTTTGAACGGTCTTTTCAATCAACGCAACTTGACGATTAATGACATCATCGATTCGCCAGTCTTTTGATGCGTTGCAAATTGAATACACAAAGTTCTCAAGCATCTTTTTACCCTTGATTGTGTGCCGAACTTCAGGGTGAAACTGAAACCCATAAAAAGGATAGGTTTCGTGTTTAATCGCCGCAATAATTGACTCACTTTTTGCAATCACGGTAAAAGCATCCGCTAAGCGTTCAATGTGATCGGCATGGGACATCCAAACAGGCTCATGTTCATTAAGTCCTTCGAATATTGCATCTTGCTTAATAAACTGCATGTCACTTTGACCGTATTCACGAACACGGGACTTATTCACAATTCCACCAAAGATAAAATTCATCATTTGCATGCCATAGCAGATACCAAGGACAGGCACCTTAAAGTCAAACACCTTATCATCCATTTTATAAGCATCTTTACCATAAACACTACGCGGTCCACCACTTAAAATGATGCCTTTAGTTGTCGATGCATCATCAAGCGTATCCAAATCAAAATCAAACGGCTCAATGCGACTAAACACCCCAAGTTCACGAATCGTGCGTGCAATGAGGTTTGTGTACTGACTGCCAAAATCCAATATAAGTATCGTGTCTTTTTTCATCATAGCCTCCTAAAAGAAAAAACGTTCTTGACGAACGTTTCAGGAATATGACAAAAAAACATCACATTCATAGTCTCAACATTTAAGGCGTTGAGGTAGAAACGTCCGAACCATATCATCGGAAATATATGAATATTATCTTTATTGTACAAAGTGTCGAACGATATTGCAACACCCGTTTAAACTATTTAGTTCTCTCTATCGCATAAAAGAAGTCAGCCCAAAGTTAAACTGACTTCTTTACTACCAAGGCAATGGATCGTTTTTAATTTTTTCATCGTAAAAATGTTCAAACGCAGGACGTAGGGTTATTGGAAAAGAAAATTGCCAAGACGCTAAATGATCTTTTAACTGTTCAATCGTTCGGATCCCGGGAATAACAGTGGTGATGGCATCATACGACCATAAAAAGCCAAGCGTATAACGGGTTAGTGGCTCTGGTCCAACCATGGATTTCAACTGGTTAATAAGCGTATCACGACGTTGTTTATCCTCATCAGTCCAGCGCGATCGGATATCGCTAAAGGTCGATGCTTTCGTGTACTTTCCAGCAAGCCAACCTGAATCAAGCGGCACCTTAATAATGAGCGCAATCTTACGGTCTTCAATTTGTGTTAAATACTCACGTGTTGATTGCGCAAAGACATTGTAAAGCAGTTCAATTACATCAACATTGACATGATTTAATGTATAGTTTAAGTCCTCGGGTGTATCAATGCTAACGCCATACCCTTTAATAAGTCCTTCTTCTTTAAGTGTTTGTAAAATATCAAAGTGTCCCGTTTTGCCTTGCAAGACATCATGGCCGGGATTATGCAATATAACAGAATCCAAATAGTCTGTTTTGAGTCTGGTTAAGCTGCCTTCAATCGAGTCACGCATGAGCGTCTCATCAAAATTCATTTCTCCATCAGGATGATGCCCAAACTTCGTATTAATCACCACGTTCTCTCTAATACCTTCAAGTGCTTTTCCAAGAATCGTTTCACTACGTCCATGCGCATAATTTGGGGCAGTATCAAAAAAATTAACGCCCGATTCATACGCTTTTTTTACCAACTCAATGCCTTCTTCATCGGTCATCGTTTTTCCATGTGCCGTGTTCCCTAGCGGCCATGCACCAAACCCCAATGTGCTAACTTCACGTTGGTTCACATACAGTTTCTTTTTCATTAACTATTCACTCCCTTATTTAAATAATACCATGAACTAATGTGTTTTATCCTGAAGTTGCGTTTTATTAACCATTTTTAGTTCAGTCTAAAATGGATGATTGACCGCTAAGAATCCTATCAAAGAACAATTGCATATGATTACTATGTGTGTTATAGTAGTTTTAGTTTAAACCATACCATAGATTAGGACAGTGATAATGATGAAACCAATGAAGCGTTTAACAATCGGCGATAAAATCGCAAATCTCCCCATCGTGCAAGGTGGCATGGGCATCGGTGTTTCCTTATCAAACTTAGCCGCAGCCGTCGCAAACGAAGGTGGAATTGGTGTTATTTCTTCTGCAGGACTTGGCTTGATTCACAAAAAGTCAACAAGCTATGAAGAAAATAACTTGCATGGATTACGTAAAGAAATTCGTAAAGCACGTTCCTTAACCGATGGCATTTTAGGCATTAATATCATGGGTGCCATGACGAATTATAGCGACCTTGTTAAAGTATCCATCGAAGAAAAAATCGATATTATCTTTACTGGGGCTGGGTTGCCACTTGACTTACCCAAGTATCTTGACAAAGACAGCACCACAAAAATTGTTCCCATTGTATCAAGTGGTCGCGCAGCACGCATGATTACACGCAAATGGGTAAATAATTACCATTACATACCCGACGCTTTTGTGCTTGAAGGACCACTAGCCGGTGGCCATCTAGGCTTTAAGAAAGAACAACTCACCGACCCAGACATTACCCTTGAAAGTCTTCTGATTGACGTTTTAGATGCGCTTCGCCCTTTCGAAGAAGAGCACCATAAAAAAATTCCAGTTATTGTTGCTGGAGGTATTTATACAGGCGAAGACATCCATAAATTTATCGAACGCGGCGCCGCCGGTGTCCAAATGGCAACTCGCTTTGTCACCACCGATGAATGTGACGCGAGTGATGCCTTTAAACAAGCGTACATTAACGCAAAAAAAGAAGACATCGTCTTCATTGAGAGTCCTGTTGGGTTACCTGGACGCGCAATTAGAAACCAATACTTAGACGATATGAATAAAGGCTTAAAACGCCCTTTCACTTGCCCTTATGACTGCATTCATACATGCAAGAAAGAAAAAGCTCCTTACTGCATTACGCTCGCTCTCTTTAATGCGAAGAACGGTAAACTTGATAACGGTTTTATCTTTGCTGGAAGCAACGCTTACTTAAGCGACAAAATTGTATCCATCAAAGAACTGATCCAAACATTACAAAACGAGTTTATCCAAGCACAGCTTAAAACGACATAATTACAGTTTTTTAGACTGTTCATCATAAAAACAACCTTTCGGTTAACCGAAAGGTTGTTTTTATTCGAACCATCTCATTTTCTTGAAAAGCAAGAACATTAAGCCTGCTAAGGCAAAACATAGTCCAATAAAAATGGCTAAAGAATGTTCATACTCAAGGACCTCAAAATGAACAAAGTTCATCCCAAAGAATCCGGTTAAAAAGGAAAGGGGGATAAAGATGGCACTAAAAAGCGTCAGTGTCGTCATAATACGGTTCATTTTGTTGGATTGATTATTGATGTGTAAATCGAGCAAATGACGCATTAGTTCACGCGCTTGATTCAAATGGTTATCTAAACGCATTAAATGATCCTTTAAGTCATCAAAATAATCTAGATTGTCTTGACGAATAATTTTTTGAGATTTGATAAGTGACTTCTCTAAATGCTCAAGCGTTGGAGAAATATTATTCTTGAGTTTAAGCAAATGTTTGCGGATTAAATAAAAATCTTCTTGATTAATGCTTTTCGTTTCTAGAATCTCTTCTTCAAACCGTGTTGAGTATGCTTCTAAATACTCATACACATCTAAGTGTTGATCGGTTAAAATATCAAGCACTTGGAAAAACAGAAAATCGACACTGCGTTTTCGCAACTCATGAAAAGACTCAAACAACGGAACAAGTGGTCCTAACACTTTCGGTTCACGCTCGTGAAACGATATCAACGTATCATTAAAAAGTAAAATACTCATGTAATCCTCTTGAATGGTATTACCTTCTAAGTATTCACTATGAAAAACCGCAAACAAATACCCATCACGCACTTCTATTTTATTGCGTTGATGAACATTAAAGATATCTTCCAAAATAATATCTTCGACTGGGTAATGTTTTTTTAACGTTTCAATGGTTTTTACGTCACTTAATCCAACAACCTGAATATAATGTTTAACCCCTGCACTCCCTGAAAAATCATCGCTTAATTCAAATGTTTCTTCATCGTATTGATAATGGCGAATTACCGTTTTAACATCATCATGTTGTCCTGTATAGACCATTGATTTTGGCGTAAAGTAATCTTTTATCTTCATAGTAATTGTCTCCTTTAAATAAGATCTCTTAATTTATGACGAATTTGACCATAAAGCACTGCATGTGTCATCTGATACCAAGGGGTAAAAAACAAAAAGAGAATGGGGGCTGAAAAAAGCCATGTTGTGGTGATTGTTGGGCTAACACCACTCCCACCGAAAATGCGCGAATAATACGAAAACAGCGTCACAATTAGCCCAGACGATGACCATAAGATAAACGGCATGAAAATTAAACGAATGACTATCAAGCGTAAATAATTGCCTCGCAACAAAAGTGCACTTGTCTTCAAAGGATTGGCCTTAACCACATTATACAAGGGATCCGATAATATATACGGCACCATGGAAACCAATAAAGCAATAATCGCTGAAGGAATCGCAAAGATAAAGAAATTCAGACCTATCACCATAAAATGAACATCAACTTGAATAATGGGTAGGTAGCCTGCAAAGACGACTGTTAAGAAAAAACCAATAATAAGAGGCACATATTGTACGAGTTGACGCAAGAACAAATACCACACATTACGTCCGTATTCATGGCGCTTAAACCCAATAAAAAGTGGAAAAAACTCGCGCTCCCGTATCGTGCTCACCTCATACACCATGACATACGCAACCCCAAGCGTAACTGGCAACATCAAAAGCGCACCAAAAAGAGGCAACACATGCGTCGCAACAAGCATCAAAAGTGTTGCCATAATATAGGTTGGAATTATCTTGTGGTAATACCGAACTAAAAGTCTTAATGCAATGATAATACGCATAAGCACACCTCGATTCTATCTTCTATTCAATTATAGCATGCCACTTAATGTATAAACACGCAATCTTTTTACATAAAAAGGTGGAGTTTACTCCACCTCTATTGTTAATGCTTGTAAAAACATTGCGTGAATATCCAACATTAAAGTTTCATCAAGTTCTTGTGCTAAGAACCGATTAACCCTTGCATAAAAGTCTCGATTAATTTCATAAGGGATTGAGCCGTTATGCTCATCGTAAAGTGCACGGTACTCAATGTTAAGTTCCTCAAAATACTGAACAGCTACACTTGAACGAAAAACGTTATTATGACCATCTCTTCCTTCACCCTCAATAGACACAAATATAACATTTGGGTTCGTGATTGAATCCCGTTTTGCCATAATCGCACTTCCACTGTAATCAATCACATCATCATTCACGCCATGAATGACCATCACATGCGCATCACTTTGATTGATGGCATCAATGGCATTAAAGGAAGCATAATCGTTAAAGAGCCATCGTTGATAAAGCGATAAAAACGGGTATTGTGTATAGGCAAAAATACCCATCATTTTTTGCGTCTGTTCAAAAATCATGGCATTGGCGTGAAAAGGTGCCGACACACTAACAACTGCTTTAATGTCATCATCTAGATGCAAAGCATTAGCAACGGCATACCCGCCCCAACTATGCCCAAAAAGCATTAAATCGAGATCGAAAAAGTCTTCATACTCCTTCACATAATCAAGGGCCGCATGCAAATCAATCAACGACTGTGGAAACCCTTTGGTTGATTCACCTTCGCTATCAAAACTTCCTGTCGCGTCATACATAAAGACCGACCATCCTTGATCTAAAAACCACTTCGTATAAGCCAAATAACTATCCGCTCCACCACCAAGACCATGCGCAAAAACAATTAAGCCTAGTGCATCCTCTTGATGATAGACATACCCTTGCAACTGATTATCCCCAGATGGAAAGGAGACCAAAGTACGCTCATAAGCACCTTCAATATCTTCATAACGTAGCGCAGCATTTAGTGTATCATCATGGCGTTCAAAACGCGGAAACGATTGATCATACACAAGCTTTGTCACAACCAACGACGCCACAATAAATACCAGTGCAAATACTCCAATAATAATCCCAAACTTTTTCATTTGTCTACCCCGAATCGTCTATTAATGCGTTGACCCTTTCTCATTATTTGTATTTAGATCCATTAAACATGCCTCAAATACTGATTTCAATAATTCAACATCCACATCATATTTGCGTTGTTTCGATGCACTTAATGTAATGACACGACTCGTTAAAAAAGCATTAATGTGATAGGAAATCGTTGCACTCGAAACATTAAGTCTCCCAGCAATTTCTTTCGTTGATGACACACCACTTGCAATAAGTTTAAGCACTTCATAGCGCGTAACATCACCAAGATTTTTAAAGACTTGCGTTCTTTTTTCAAGTTCACTTTGATACTCCGAACTGATTTTCTTAAATCCTTCTTCCATTTTGAAACCCCAAACAAGATAATCCGATTTAACATCGGTTCTTAACATAAAAGCATACGGAAAAACAAACGACACAAGCATCGTGTTTTCCTGGTTTGAAAGCAAGGTAGGGTTAATTAAGTTTTGCGTCAGTTGATTCAACCCCTGTATCCCTTCTTCATTCACCTTCGAGGCAACGCGCATAGCCACGTCATTTATAGCCTTCTCATGCTGTGTATAAAATTCATCATAAATCGAATGAACCTTTTTCATTATCTCATTGTATCGACGAACCGCCTCGTGCAAATCATCCAGCAGCATCATCAAATGCCATTTATACGAAGCTTCTGTTGGTAAATCCTTCATGAATTGCAAGAGCATCGTATGGTTCGCACATAAATGGTCTGCTTTCTTTTTCGCCTCTTGAATTTCACTAGCATCTTCCTCGCGATCTGCAAGAATTAAACTCGTCACAAATAGGTTCTTTAATGTTTCAGTGCTTTGCTTTAATACACTATGTGTATAAGCCTCCAGATCATCATGACCCTGAATCGAGATCACTTTTGATAAGACACTAAAGAAGTCATAATCACTCATAAATTCATCGGCATAAAACACTTCAAGTTCCTCTTTAAAAGGCGCCAATCGCTTCTGAGCTTGTTTAATAAAATCAATATACTCAGCATCACCTAAACGGTTAACCTCAAACGACGTATACCCATATGCATCACTTGAAGTGTCCGATGTTTTAACAAACATAAGACGTGGAAATTGCATTAAATCATACAGCTTACTTTGTTTCACTAAATACTTAATGCGCATGGACTAGTTCTCCTTTATCTAAAGATTTTTCTTCTTGACTTGTCTTTGAAAAAGCTAACAATGGTTTGCGGTATTTTAAGACCGTAACAATCACAATCGTTCCGCTTATCATTATAACATAAGAAGCATGCAACGTATCATACATAAAACCAAAACTCAACTGTCCTATCGGTATAAAAATTGTAATAAGCAAGTTCATCACCGTCGACGTTCTTCCCATCGCATTAATTGGAACAACTTGAGCGAATAACGTTCCCACAATAATGTTAATAACGCTGACCGACACACCGATCATAAACGATAAAACCATAAGCATAATATAAGGTATTACCATTGATCCAAATTGATTTAAAACCATCTCAGTCGGTATAATCGCAATGCTAAATATTGTTATACTAATAAGCAACAAACTTACCACAGATACCTTCGCCATATCGTACTTTTTAAAATAACGTGTCATCAAAATCGGTGCCATAACCATGGACAAAGCAATAATCGACTGATAAAGACCAAACTGAAAATCACTTGCGTCTAACACTTGTTTAATTAACACGATAAACCCAACCGTAAAGAACGGTCCAATCACAAAATTAACCACTGTCCCAAGCGCAATGATTGTTGAAATAAATTGATTACGCTTAATAATCCCAAACCCTTCTTTAATATCAACAAAGAACGCCTTTACATTAATACGATCTGGTTTCTTATGCAGTGGTGGGACGTTGATAAACATCTCACTAATCGCTGAAACAAAGAAACTAATCGCATTAACAATGAGCACCAACAATAACCCTGAAAAACCGTAAATCATAGCCGCAATCATCGGTGATAAAAGGCGCCCAATACTTAAAACCAACGACTGCAGTGATCTTGCCTCTAGCATATCTTCTTGTTTTACAATGCTCGGAATAATCCCTGCAGACGAGGACTCATAAAAAATCTCCGTTAATTCAAGTACGACAACCAACCCATAAATCAACCATAAATCAAGTCCTTGATTCGCGATGAAATAAACTGCAAAAAGTCCAAGGATTGCCGCGTTAAAAAAATCAAGACGAACAATCATTTTCTTTCGATCAAACCAATCCCCAAAAACACCAGCAACAGGTGACATTAAAAGGCGGGGTAAAATTGAAATGGATAACATGGAAGCGAAAATTGCTGCCGATCCCGTTACCGAGAATACATAAAGCGATAAAGC
>SLQR01000020.1 GCA_007131405.1 Candidatus Izemoplasma sp. | reverse complement strand
TGCCTTCGTCTTTCATGCGCTTAATGGCCGCGTCAATGTTTAACGCTTCGAGTGGTTTTCTTCGTGTGTTTTGGGGTGCGCCTGTATAAATCATAAAGGTGTTTGCCCCATAAGACAACGCTTCTTCTACACTGCCTAAATACATGGTTTCTCCGTTCATCGAAACATGAGATCCTATTTTTAACATGGTCATCACCTTTTCTTTTTCTGTTTGAGTTTCTTTTTGTAGTTTGGTTTGACTTTTAATTTTTTGCGTGGGCCCATTGGTTCGGGTTTTGGTTGGCGCTTTTGGCGCGGTTTTAGTTCTTTAATGTCGACATCCATTTTATGTTTTTCCATGAATTCAAGCGCATGCGTATCCTTTTGGCTATAGAAACTAATCGTTTCCCCGTGGTGGCCGGCACGACCAGTACGCCCAATGCGGTGAATAAAGAATGCCATGTCTTTTGGT
This sequence comes from Candidatus Izemoplasma sp., assembly GCA_007131405.1. Lineage (GTDB taxonomy): Bacteria > Bacillota_I > Bacilli_A > Izemoplasmatales > Izemoplasmataceae > SLQR01. The sequence goes on along the minus strand of SLQR01000020.1, from coordinate 14,120 downwards.
AAATCGTAATTAATGACATGACTAATCCCATCGATATCAAGCCCACGTGATGCCATGTCGCTTGCAACAACGTATTGGTAACGCAATCGGTTAATCTCTTTTAAGACTTGTTTGCGTTTGCGTGGTGGCATATCGCCGTGGATGGTGGTGACGTTATAGCCTGCTTGAAACATGCTTTGGTATATTTTTTCAACGTCTTCTTTTTTGTTTGCGAAAATTAACGCAAGGTAAGGATTGAGTCCTTTGAGCATTTTTTGCCATTTAAACTCTCGGTCTTCATCGCTTGAATAGCGGATAAATTTATGATCAATGTTTAAAGCCGATAAACTTAAATCATCGAGCATAACCGCTTTGGGTTGGGTCATGTATTTGCGCAAAAATGGTTGAAGGGTTTCAGGGACGGTTGCGGAAAAGACCATCATTTGTAAGGCGTCATTCATCGTGCGCGCAATTTCATCAATTTCCGTTAAAAAGCCGATTTCAAGCGCCATATCCGCTTCATCAATAATCAGTTTCTTCGCCTTGTAGGTTTTTAACACATTTTCTTTTATCGCTAGGTCATAAATTTTCCCCGGCGTCCCAATAACGATTTGGGGTTGGCTTTTCTTTAAGCGTTCAATTTCACGTGAGCGGTCTTGGCCACCTGTGTATAAACGAATATCAATTGAACCTTCATAAAACGAGGCGATGTGACGCGCAACCTCATAAAGTTGACTGGCAAGTTCACGGGTTGGCGATACAATGACCGTTTGAATTTCATGGGTGTCTTCTTGAAGATGTTCAAAGACAGGAATCATAAACGCATGGGTTTTCCCACTTCCCGTTTGTGAACACCCAATAATATCGCGACCTTTGAGCGCTTCAGGAATAACGGCTTCTTGAATTGGCATCATGTCGCGAAAGTTTAAATCTTCTAATGCTTGGTTAACGTATTTTTTCGAAAGTTTCATGTTTTAGCCTCATTTCTACTTAATTCATTATATAATAAAATCGGAGATTATCCAACGAATAAACTTAAGGAGGTTTTCGTTATGCACGTTCTTGCACTAACTCCGCGTGGGTATTGCCATGGTGTCGTTGATGCAATACGTACGCTTAGAGATATCGCGCACGATCAAAGCATTCCAAGACCGATTCATGTGCTTGGGATGATTGTCCATAATAAAAAGATTGTTGATGATTTTGAAGCTTTGGATATCCATACGCTTGATGACACAAAACAAACGCGTCTTGATTTGCTCGATGCCATTGATTCTGGGACCGTTGTCTTCACCGCACACGGGGTGTCAGATCGCGTCTTTGAAAAAGCCAAAGCCAAAAACTTAACCATCATCGATACCACCTGCAAAGATGTGAAACATTCACAAGACATCATCAAAGCGCATTTAGCGCAAGGGTTTCACGTTGTCTTTATCGGCAAACACCATCACCCCGAAAGTGAAACCGTCAGTTCGTATCATGATACCAATGTTCATGTCGTTCAGCATAGTGACGATGTTGAAGCGCTTGATCTAGGCGATGCACCCATTGCCATTACCAATCAAACCACCATGAGCTTGTTTGATATATACCATCTCGCTGAAGCCGTTCAACATAAGTTTGCTCAAGCGTACTTAATTGAAGAACTGTGTGATGCAACCAAAACACGTCAGCTTGCGGTTAAACAACAACCCTCAAGCATTGATATGTGTTTTGTTGTTGGTGACACGCGTTCGAATAACTCAAAAAAGCTTGTCGAAGTTTCAAACAATAACGGCGTTAAAGCGAAATTAATCCAATCCGTTGAGGATTTAGATATTGAAGAACTCAAAAACTACACCTCTGTCTCTGTCACAAGTGGCGCGAGTACCCCAAGTCAAGTAACTAAGGAAGTCGTGACTTTTTTAAAAGCGTTTAACAAAGACGATGAGACAACGCATGATGCCACATCAAAACTCAAAAATCTCTTCGCACAAAGGTAACAAAAAATGCTATACTGTAATTAGTTTGAAAGGAGAAATGATTATGCCAAACCAAGACTTAATTGAAAAATACGCACGCTTAGCAGTTCAAACTGGTGCCAATGTCCAAAAAGATCAGCCCGTTGTTATTCGTGCGACCACCGAAACACGCGAACTTGTTCGCGCCATCACCAAAGAAGCCTATTTAGCTGGGGCAAAACGCGTCCACGTACAGTGGAACGATGACTATGTATCCCGTTTAGGGTATGAGCACATGAGTGAGGAAACTTTGCAAGACATCCCTGAATGGGTTGTGAATCAAACTCAACATTTCATTGATATTGGTGCTTGCTTTATAAGCATTACTTCACCCATCCCTGGATTAAATGCCGGGCTTGATTCAAGTAAAATTCAAAAAGCCGGTATTGCGTCTATGAAAAAACTCTCATTCTTCCAAAACCACATGATGGGAAACAAAGCACAATGGACCATTGTGGCGGCTCCAAATACCGTTTGGAGTGAGAAAGTCTTCCCTGATAAACAAGGTAAAGACGCTGTAGAAGCGATGTGGGATGCTATCTTTACTGCGTGCCGTGTGCGTGAAGACAACGACCCTATTCAAGAGTGGGACGCGCACAATGAAACATTGCGTAAACACAACAAAATTTTGAACGACTTCCAATTCGATCAACTGCACTTTAAAAACAGTTTAGGCACGGATATTACGCTTGACCTTGTTGAAAACCATGTTTGGGCAGGTGGCGATGAAACCACGACGACTGGAACGTCTTTTAACCCAAATATTCCAACCGAAGAGACCTTTACCATGCCTCATAAAACAGGCACAAACGGGAAAGTCGTTGCAACAAAACCGTTGAACTACCAAGGCAACTTAATTGAAGATTTTTGGTTAGAATTCAAAGATGGTAAAGTCGTGGATTACGACGCTAAAAAAGAAAAAGACACCCTTAAAAACCTTGTGGAATTTGATGAGGGCAGTTCATACCTTGGTGAAATCGCCTTAATATCATACGATTCACCGATTCAAAATTCAGGTATTTTATTCTTAAATACATTATTCGATGAAAACGCTAGTTGCCATATGGCACTAGGCCGTGCTTATCCGATGAACGTTGAAGACGGAACGAACATGAACCCTAAAGAACTTGAAGAAATTGGTTACAACCAATCGATGGCACACTCAGACTTTATGTTCGGTAGTGAGGATCTCCAAGTCACAGGAAAAACCAAAGATGGTAAAGAAGTGATCATCTTCAAGGATGGTAACTTCGTCATCTAATTCAAATAAAACATGTCCTAAATTTTAGGACATGTTTTTTAATGACCAATCCATGTTTCAAGCCAAGCATGGTAATGTTCCATCACACCTTTTTCGCCAATCGAGACCGCGTTAAAGATGGCATTAATGGTTTGAACAAACCCAACATCTTGTAAAACATAGGTGATTAGTCCAACCGCGAAAAAGATAAGGACTACACTAAAGGCAAGGCGAAGGGTGTTGCCACGTGGACGTTTGTTCGTCTTCAGCATTATGCGGTAGTCATTGAGTTCTTTTGTTTTTTCATTCGCATGACGTTCTAAATGCGTTATGCGCTTTTTTAATGCTTTCAGTTCGTTTTTATGAATTGAGACCATAACATCCGATTCGATCTTTTTTAACGTTGATTCTTGACGGTTAATCGTGTGGCTAAGTGACTCCACTTTTTGCGATAAATCAAGCGTCTTTTTGATTGTAACATTTTGCTTTGTAGCGATTTTTTCGAGGTCTTTATACGTTCCAGATTCAATCGCATAAAGGGTTGATTCATTCAGAAGGTTCTCAGCATCAAGGGCTGCTTTTAAGAGCATTTTGTATTCATTTTTGCGTAAACTTTTTGGCAAACTTACCGCGTAAGTTTCTGCAAAGCGATCAAGGTCATCGTGGCTTGCGAACTCCATTAACATCGCTTTAAACGTATCTAATGGTACGCCATCACAGTGCTGTTCCTGGTCTTTCATCAACGGTTCAAGTGATTGGATGAACGGTTCAAATACGGGATAGGTTTCATCGTCGACTTGATTTACTTCATACTCCGCCCAACTCCGAATAAACTCGATATCAATGCCACTACGGATTAAATAGTGTGTTAGTTCACGCCACAAGGCTTCGTAAAAGCACGAAAGCAAATCGAGTGACATGCGCTTTGGCAACTGTTTTTTGAGTAACTGAATAGGAAAATCACTTAAATGCGTAAAATGGTTATTTGATGGTAAAAGTTTACTCACGCTTTCTGTTTTCAGTGCGTTTTCATAATATTGTTTAAGTGTTTGTGCTAGCGCACGTTGATAAAGATACCGTGGCAAGGTCACACTTAAATCAAGCAACAAACTTTTTATGCTTTCACTTGGTAAATAGCATACACGTTTGTTGCTTAATGGGAAATCACTATTAATGGGGATCACTCCTTCTACGTGTTAGTATGAATCGTTAACTGATCAATAACCACACGCGAACGTGTTGCGTTACGCCCTGAACCTTGAGCTTGTCCATAATAAATGATGCGAATGTAATAGCCGTCTTCAGGTGCGTTCGTCTGTTGGTTTTCAGTTAACGTGAATGTGTAATAAGGGAAAGGATGACTTACTGGATTATTTGGATTATAAACTTCATTTGCGCTTGGCGGATTTTCCACAAGCTGAGTTCCAAGACTAACAAACGTACCATCTTCACCTGTTGGGCTAATCAAGACTTCAATATTGCGCGCACTTAGGCGTTCATTGTTCGTGGCTAAAAGACCACGTAACGCATAAAAACTAATGGCACTCAGATCTTGAATCGGCTCCATGGTTGTAATTTGAGAGCGGTTTTCTAAACGGAACCCAAATTGATTATCGGTTAGACTGTTTTTAATGTCATAAGCCGTAAAGAATGCTTCTTCAGGATCATTGGTTTGTGGTGGAAATAAAGGATAAGCGGTTGTACCATTTTCCAGTAAACGGTTTATCTGACGAACAAAACCAAGACTTATGTTCCCGCTTTGTCGGTTAAAAAACCCATCAACACGCCAACTGTAATTTCCTAAACCAAAGCCATCAATACTATACTCAACATCTTCAGCACTGACACCACCACCTGTTGAGTTTGACGCAACGGTATACATAATGTCTTGAAATGTTGGGTTCGAGTAAAGTTCTTCTAACGTTTCTGCGCCAAAATAAAGCATAAAGGCAGTTTCTAAATCTTCGTTTAGAACCTCTTCAGGCACCGTCCATTCGCCAATGCGAATGGTTTGTAAAGTATTTACTGAAAGATCATCAAAGTGACCGCGCGCAAACGTAGCAACGTTCAAAAAGACCACTACCACAAGTAGCGATAAAACAGTTAATAATTTACGCATGAAGGTCACCCCCTTGACTCAATCAGTCTTTTTTAAACATCCGATAGATAATATACAATACCGCAATATCACCGAGCACGACCATGCGACCAATCGGCGATTGGGCAAACATCAGAAATCGGCCCACATTGGGAATGTGCGTCAAATAAATACCGCGAATATTGTCATTGCTCAACGTCCATGAATCCGCTTCTTCGCTGTGTTCAGGACGGGTTAATACGACAAACTCTCCATTTTCAAACGTTACACTGTGAACATAATGAATCACCACAATCTGTTGGTCATTCAGTTCAACATCAAACGCGATAATATCGCCCTCTTCAAGTTGAAGGGCATGGATGCGTTCATCCATCAGCACCAAATCGCCAACCTCAATCGTCGGACTCATGCTGCCACTTACGACAGTATAATGTTGGTAACGGTTCAAAAAGGAGACTTGTTCAAACAAAAGAACGGCAAGCAAATAGACACAAAAAACCACCGCAATGATATGCATAGTTTCTTTCACAATCACTCTCACGCGTTTTTTCTTCATGGTTTGCTCACCTTCCTTTGTTTATCCCTCAAGATGACACCCTTATAATACGCTAGGTGTCTAATATTACTTTTCGATATAAAACGTTCTTCTATCCTACCAGAAACTGCGTTTTAATCGCTGGGGGTTATTCTTTTTCCGTTGCTAAAAATGTTACATCAAACGTAATGTTTTGGTTTTTAATCGCATCATACTCTGTTTGATCTGCTGGTTCACTGAGTGTAACCGTAACCGTAACGGTAACCTCATCATTATGAATCGTAGTTGGTGAAACGACGACTGTATTGACAAGACCTGCGTAGGTTGCATCATTATTAATTAATAGATTTTCGACAGTAACTGCAAGGTCTAATTCTTCTACTACAACTTGATCTAAATTAAGCGTGAAGGTGATGACGATTTCAGTAACGTCGCCCGCTTTTTGAACGGCACCTTCTGGAATTAAGTTTCCGTCACTAAAGGTTTCAGGATTCACGGTTAATGTTACCCCTTCACCCACGGTAATGGTTACATCAGTACTTTGATCAAGGTCATCCCATAATGCAAATGCATAGGCAGACCCGCCAAACGTGAATAACAATAAAACAATCGCTAATACTTTTTTCATTTTTAATTACCTCTTTTCTTTATTGGTTAAACCATATAAAAAAGCCAGCTGCCCAATTGGCAACTGGCTATCTCAAGTGAGACCCTATAGTTTTCCGTCCCTAAATCACTTTAGGTTTGGCTTTGTCAATGATAGTTTTTATACGATTCATTTTATATAATATCACAAATTAATCGCCTGTGCAATAAAAGAACAAAGGATAACGCCTTTATCATAGGCTTAACATAAAAAAAGCCGTCCTAAGACGACTTGTTTTCTCGAATGGCAAGATTAAAATTAATTGATTGGAGTTCGCGCGCGACCAACAGTGCTTCATCGCTCGCATCGGCTTGGATGGTGAGTCGGACTTCGACGACTAATACTGTAATATCTTTAATAGTTTTTTCCTTTATTACTTCAGAATGCGTTGCTATTAAGCCGTATTCATCGTTTACGCTTTCGGTGGCAAGATTTAAAATTACCTCATCAACAAACACATTGTAACTGCGTGTTTGATCCGTATGGATGGTGTAATAATAAACAAACTCATACCGTGAACTGAGATCATCACGCGCTTCAATATTTACAACTTCATACCCTTTAACACCAAATTGATGCGATTCGATTACCGAATCGATCGAATTGGTGTAAATGATGAAATTAATGATGAAAAGAAAAAAAACTAATACCACTTTGGCTGCGGTTTGCATAACCACCATCTCCTTATAAATGAAAAAAGTTAGGCAACTGGCTGTCTACTTGAGACCCTGTAGTTTTCCGTCCCTAGATTGCTCTAGGTTTGGCTTTATCAAACTTATTCACCTATAAGCACGATGTGCCAAGGTAAAAGTTTAATATGGTTATATTATAGCATATCTTTTCATAAACACAAAACTTTAGTGTGTTTTCTAATGTAACACTCTGTTTTCCAAAAAAAAAGAATACCACGATTGAGGTGTTAAATTTTAAAGTGGCTCGGTAACACTAACATCACCATTAACGCAAAAAGCGCCAAGAGGCTGATTGCAATAAAAAACGGTGAACTGTGAATAAACGGTAGTGACCCAAGCAAAATAAACCATGGGCTAAATCCTGTATCCTTTATGCGGCGAATCGTTAAATGCAAAAACGGTATAGCGGATACCGTTAAATAACCAATTAAGAACACAAGCGTTAGCCAAAATAGAATCAAACTAAACGAACCCATTGGTTTAAATGTACGCGCATCACGCCATATAACAAACAAAAACAAACTCATTGGAATGACTATTACCATAAAATGAATCAGAAAGGCTTTCCAAAAATCACTGCGCTCTGTTCCGTAATGAAGGTCGAAAGCACTTCGCCACATTTCCTTATAACTGGTGATGAAATCATCCTCTACGTTTCGACCAATACCTTCATCATCATACTGGCGAACGGCTCGTGCTACATCATCATTATTAAACTCGTATTCGTTCATCTTTTCCTCCTGAATGCTTGTAATCTTAGTTTATTATAGCTCATTCATTGTTATCTGACAATAAAAAAACACCACAACTGTGGTGTTTATAGAACTTTTTCAACAAATGTTTCCACAAGATCCTCGTCGTAATAGATGCCTTTAAAGTCGCGCAACTCTTGAACTGCCTCTTGGTGTGTTTTTGCTTTGGCGTAAGTGCGCGTGCGTGTCATAGCTTCATAACTATCGGCAATGCGAATCATTTTTGATATAAAGGGTATTTTATCCGCTTTAATTCCCCGTGGATAGCCAGTCCCATCGACATTTTCATGATGTGAAAGTGCCTGATCTGCGTACTGCGCATAAAGGTTTACACTGCTTAAGATATGATAGGTTAACTCACTGTGGCGTTGAATCTCAAGGAACTCGATATCCGTTAGCGGATCGACTTTGTCAAGAATGGCTTGATTAACAGCAATTTTGCCTATGTCGTGATAATACGCCACCTCTTTTACTTGATTGACTTCTTGCTCACTCATATTGAGTTCAAGCGCAAAACGCTCACAAAGCGCACTGACGCGTTTCATGTGCTTATACTCGACAGGTTGTTCCCTGCGAAATGTTTCCATAATACGGTCGATGACCGTGCGTTTATAGTTTTCGCTTTCTTTCAGTTTGTGTTGATAAAGAAAGGCTTCTGCTATCCGTGTGGTTTCATAAAATGAACGGTGTTCTCTACCCATCGCGTAGCCAATCGACAAAGAAAATGGTAACCCATCAAATGGATGATGAAACTGTTGTTCCACCATGCGGTAATGGATGGTTTTAACATCTTCTTCATGTGTGTGTGGCATGATGATGATAAATTCATCCCCTCCAAGACGCATGATGTCGTCTTCAGCGCGGAGAAAACTTTTTAAATACTCAGCCGTGTGGACCATTAATGCGTCACCAAGTTCGTGTCCAAACGCATCGTTTATCAATTTAAGTCCGTTCAAATCGGCCATAATGACACCGTAATGGCTCGCGTGTTGGGTTTCATATGTTTGTGCAATTTGATCATAATAATAACGATTTTTTAACCCGGTTAAACTGTCATGAGTACTCAAATACTCGATATGCGTTTCACGTTCTTTTTCTTTGCTTATATCCATAAACAAAGTTCCAAGAAGTTTATCGTCTATCTTATAAAGGGACATTAGAAGGTGTTGGGATGTTGGTTCAAAGTAGGCTTCAAACCGTTTCCCTTTTCCGGTTTTATAGACATCATTAAAGTGGGCTAAATAAGGGGCTTCTTTCACACCAAAAACATCACGCACGTCTTGATTGATAACTTCGGCTTCTTTTAAACTGAGGATGGTTTCATAGTGATGGTTTATGCGCTTGACGCGGTAGCTGATCATCTGATCGTTTTCATCACAAATGGCTTCAACCATCACAAGGCCTTCTTCCATGTAATCAAAAAGAGCAGACAAGGTGTTTTCGGATGCTTGAAGTTTGAGTTCTGCTTCTTTGCGGTCTGTGATGTGGATGTCAATCCCACGAAACCCGATGGTTTTTCCTGTATCATTCTTAAGTGGCATACCCGAACTGCTTACCCAAATGGTCTTGCCTTCTTTATGCACAATGCGGTTATCATAACCTTGAATCCGGATACCTTCTTCAATCGCTCTTAAGCCAAAATCGATTTCTGCTTGTTGTGTATCTTCTGGCATGATATCCCAGACACTTTTTTTATTCACAAGTTCGTCAGGCTTATAACCAATCACGGCCTCCGCTTCCGGGCTAACAAACGTATAATTTCCCTTTTTATCAGTTTCCCAAACAAAGGCGTTGCTTTCTTTAATAAGTGCTTGAACACGTTCTTCATTGGCTAAAATATCGGCGTCTTTATCGCGTTCAATTAAAAGTGAGTCCTTCGAATATTGAATGGAACGGATGTGAAGCGTGGTAAAGAGTGCTAAAACAATCCCAACACTAAAAGCAATCACATTAAGCACGCGTAAATAAACAGAGACATCCGCTGCAAATATTTCCCACATGAGTGTCACTATGATTGCGATAAAGACAAGTGATGTTAAAAAAATGAGTCTAAAGCTGGTTTTCATAATCATCATCCCTCAAGTCCGACTATGGTTGTTAATTTATTATACCACTTAGTGAGTAAATCCAAAAAAAAACACATCAATTTGATGTGTTATCGTGCTTGGTTTCGTCTTCTAGGTCATCCATGCGTTCTGCTAAGGTCTTATAATCATCTTTTTTATAGCTGAGTGTATAAATTCGATAAACGACAATGTAACTGAATAAAAAGACAATACTCGTTAACAATGTGCGTCGGACTTCACCAAGGGGTTCCATCCCGAAAACATAAAACACAAAGGCGATAAAGGTTAACACCGCAAAGATAAAAAAGAGTGCGGCTAAAAGTTTGTACGTAATCCGTAAGGTTTTTTCCATAGGGGGTTCCTCCGTCAATGGGCTAAATACATTGTACCACAGACTGTTTGTTTACTCCATATGTATAGCTGGATTCGTTTATTTAGTTTATGATTTTTATAAGTTCAGGTAGAGCGTGGATTGTGTGCTTCGCTTGAGGAGAAGTCTCAGCATCATTGATGCCAATGGAAATAAGGTTAGCGCGGTTGGCTGCTTCAATACCACTTTCGGCATCTTCAATGACGTAGCACGCGGATTTTTCTACACCGAGTGCTTCTTGCGCTTTCAAAAATACTTCTGGGTGGGGTTTGCTTTCGGTGATGTCTGTCCCATCGACAATGGCGTCGAAATAATCTGTAATTTCAAGTTTATTTAGAATGTATCGTGCGTTTTTTGATGAGGATCCAATGGCAAGTTTCACTCCGAGTTCTTTTAGGGTATTCAATGTCTTAAGCGCCCCCGGGAGCATGTGTGTAGGATTTAAGTCTTCGAGTGAGACTCGGTAGTAGGTGTTTTTCTTCGTGGCTAATGCGGTTTTAGCTTCGTCTGAATACTTTGCTTTGTTATAGGTTAAAATAATATCGAGTGAAGCCATGCGTGACACGCCGCGCAGTTGATTGTTTAAGGTTTCATCAAATGCGAGATTTTCTTCTTCTGCCATGCGTTTCCAGGCCAAATAGTGATAATGGTCGGTGCTGACTAAAACACCATCTAAATCAAAAATAACTCCTTTATTCATGGGTAGACTCCTTTTTAATCTGTGTGTCGTTGTGGGTGATGGTTACAGTATATAGAGCTTCTTGGTAATGCAGTTTAAACTGCATGCTTTTTATGTGTTTTGGTAACCGCGGTTGAACACTTAAGGTGCCATTGCTTGTCTTAAGTCCAGCAAACCCATAAAGCGCGAGCATATAGGCACCCCCACTTGCGGCTGGGTGCGTTCCGCCAATGTATGTGTTGCCGGCAAACTGTTTGCTTTTGCCAGTTAAATCGATGCTTGCACTTTTCATAAAATAATCATACGCATCGTCTTGGCGGTTGATGTCGCAGGCAAGCAACCCGTACATGGACGCACTTAAACTCGATCCGTGTTCGGTGCGTGGGTGATAGTAATCGTAATTTGCTTGTTTGATGTCCGTCGAATAATCCGATGAAAAGAGACTTAACATCGTGACGACATCGGCTTGTTTAATAATCTGTGTTGGGTAGGCCACGCCATGTGAGGTACCCCAGTATTCTTGCGGATGCACTAAACGGGTTTTCAACACATCCACACGGGTATCTTCAAGGGCAAAGTACCCATCAAATTGTTCGATTACCTGACTTTTTGTCTTTGTTGGTGCTTTGAGTTTAGTGTGTACACGGGTAATCGTTTCAAGAATCGTGTCGATCTTCCGGTGTTCGTTGAGTTTTGTGTAGGTTGTTGGGCTCTGTGTTTTTAAGTGCGAGGCAACCTTTAAGGCAATCTCAAAGACATACGCAATCAGTTTGTTGGTAAAGGCGTTATTATTTACACGTTCATGGTACTCATCCGGTCCAACGACATCAAGCGCTTCGTAGACATCGGTTGTGAAGTCGTATTTTAGATAACTTAAGTAAAAGCGTGCGACCTCAAAGATGACGTCTGCTCCACCGTTTAAAAGAATAGATGTATCGTTGGTATGGTTAACATAGTGCCACATTGCGTACACAATATCGCCACTAATATGAATTTGCTTGTCTTTAAAATAGGTGCGCACATCGCGGTTGGTGAAGACGTCGGTGATGTTAAAATCACTGCAGACATCTTGCCCATTTTCATGGGATTCCCAGGCGTAAAATGCGCCTTCAAACCCATAATGTTTGGCTTTGGCTTGTGCGCCAGGCAAAGTTTTTATGCGGTAATCAATAAGTGCTTTTGCGGCACGCGGGTTGGTATGCAAGAAAAACGGCAACATGAAAATCTCCGTATCCCAAAAGATCGCGCCCTTATACACTTGACCACTTAACCCACGTGCCGGAATCGACTTATCTTTGTCTGGGGTAAGAATCATTAAGTGATATATGCTATAACGCAAAGCGTGTTGAGCGTCATCATCGCCTTCGATGAGGATATCGCTAATTGCCCAAAGTGCGTTCCATGCGTGTTGATGATCTTTGCGTAAAGCATTATAGCCTTTGTCGAATTGATTGGTTAAGGTTTCTTGTGTTTGTTCAAGAGGTTTATTGACATCAAGGATAATAATTTTCGTGAAATGAAACGATTCATTTTTAGTGAGATGAATGGTTTTGGTTTCACCAAAAATAGAGTCGTCTTTAACAACTTGCGTGTCATCAAGCGTGGTTTTTGTCAGTAAGGTCACCTGGTGTTTACACTCTTGAGTCGAACCTGTGATGCCTATTCCGTTTGCGCTTAAATGTTCAAACTCTTTGAAATGAGGTCCGTTGAGTTCCCAAATCAATGTGTCAATCCCCGTTTTTATCTCAACATCGAGGGTGTCACTTGCCGTAATGGTATACCTAAGTGCCATGGTGTTTTTGGCGTGCATGCTGATAAAGCGTTCAGATTCAATTGTTATGTCTTTATCGTTGATGCGGTAAGTTGTTCGACGTTGGTGCAGTCCATGTTTTAAGGATAGTTTTTGGTGATGATTGGTTGGCGATTGAGTGCTAATATTTAAACTTATCCCTTGCACATAGACTTCGGTGTAAAACGGATTCCATGCGTTCACGGATTCACGCCATTTGCCTGGTAGTCCATCATATAGATTGCTTATGTTTAACCCGACTTGGTCTTCGGCACGCGCTTCATCTAGCGTCCCTCGGTAGCCATAAATACCATTCCCAATGACGTATTTATTGCCGTAATGAACGGTTTGTGTTGGTTGATGATGGTAATCGCTAATCCACCACATCATATCACAGCCTTTTTAGGGTGGTCTGTTTCTTTAGGGTTACTGGTTTATTGTGATAAAGGACATCAAGGGACTCGCCTTCATTGGTGATGGTGATGATGTCTTTGGTGACGTAAAATGAAAGTTTACGCTGTTTGTAGTTTATGTTAAAGCGATAATGGTCCCAGAAATCAGGAATTTTTGGGTTGATGATAAGTTTCTCACCATCGGTACGAATGCCACCGAAACCATAGACAATGTTCATCCATGCCGCCGCGATGCTTGTGGTGTGTAAGCCTTCATTGGTGTTGCGGTTGTAATCATCTAAATCCATGCGTGTGGCGAAGCGGAAAAACTGCACGGCTTCTTCCATTTTATCAAGTTCAAGGGCAAAAATTGAATGAATCGAAGGCGATAGCGACGATTCATGAATGGTTTTTGGTTCATAAAAGTCGTAGTTCACGCGTTTTTCTGCGTCGGAAAAGGATTGATTGTGGAGGAACATAAACATCAACACATCGGGTTGTTTAATCATGTCGTTACGGTAAATGCGATCATACGACCAGTTGTGATAGAGTGGAAAATCCTCCATTGGAATGCTTTTTATGTCAATGTGCGGCAGGTCAAAAAATCCCTCATGTTGTTCATAAATTCCCGTTTGTTCATCTTTTGGGATATACATCAGGTTTGCAGCTTTTTTCATACGTTCTTGTTCATCGTCTGTCACGCGATGGTTCGAAAGTGTTTTAGAATCCAGTGTGTCGATTATCTCAAGCGTATACTCTAAAGTGCGTTTAGCCATGTAGTTTGTGTATGCATTATGATGAACCATCATTTGGAATTCATCGGGTCCCATGACGCCGTAATACCCAAACTTATCGCCTTTTGCGTTGTAATTACCACGAGTG
>SLQR01000094.1 GCA_007131405.1 Candidatus Izemoplasma sp. | reverse complement strand
CCTTGACTATTTAGGCGCAGCAGCCCTTACCCTTAAAACGATTCATAAGAGTGAACTCATTAGCGAATATGACTATGCGCCGTTTAAGCGTCTTGAAAAATATGAAAAGCTCGTTAGAGCCTACGATCATGAACATGGCTCCCGGTATCAATCGTACAAAAACACCTTACTTAGTCACAAACCTTTCTTAGACAAACAACCAAAAGTTCTAACCCATGGCGATGCCCAAATAAGCAACTTTGTCGTCACAGACGCAGAACTCCGTCTCATGGATTGGGAGTTTACTGGCAACAACGATCCTTACTACGATATCGCTTGTTTTGGCAACAACGACTTCGACCATGCCCTTGCTTTACTGCCAGTCTATTTAGGCCATGAACCAAGTAACGACGAGCATAATCGCCTCCATCTATGGCGTGTTTTCCAGTGCTTACAATGGCATAACGTAGCACTTTATAAAGAGTTTATCGGCCTAAGCGAAGCTTTGCATGTCGACTTTAAAAAAGTCGCAACAATGTATCTTGATAAAGCCGAGAAACTGATTGCTAATTTGAAATAACACCACCCTTTTTCTAAACTAAAAGAAAACGCTTAAATGTAAGTGTTTTCTTTTTTTTATTTATCTTTTTTGCGGTTGCTCAAAACGTAAGTTTAGTGTATAATTTTGTTGTATGACAACATAGTAAAAATTAAATTGGAGGTAGCGAATATGGCGACAAAAAAAGTATTCCAGTCAATGGATGGTAATCAAGCCGCAGCATACGCATCTTACGCGTTTACTGAGGTTGCGGGGATCTATCCGATCACCCCATCTTCACCCATGGCTGAGCTTACTGATTTATGGGCTTCAAAAGGGAAGAAAAACCTTTTCGGAATGCCTGTAAAAGTTATTCAAATGCAGTCGGAAGCAGGTGCTGCTGGAACAGTACATGGTTCATTGCAAGCAGGTGCGCTCACGACCACTTACACAGCATCTCAAGGGCTCTTATTAAAATTGCCTAATATGTATAAAATGGCAGGGGAACTTTTGCCAGCTGTTATTCATGTTTCAGCACGAAGCATTGCAGTTCAAGCATTATCAATCTTTGGGGACCATCAAGATGTAATGGCCGCACGCCAGACAGGCTTTGCGATGCTTGCATCAGGATCGGTTCAACAAACCATGGACCTTGCAGGGGTAGCACACCTTGCAGCCATTGAATCAAGCATACCATTTATGCATTTCTTTGATGGATTTAGAACATCACATGAGGTCAACAAAGTTGAAGTTTTATCTTATGATGTCTTTGACCGTCTCTTAGACAAAGACGCAGTGCTTAAATTCAGAAAGCGTGCGTTGAACAGTCAAAACCCAGTCACGCGTGGGTCAGCACAAAATGACGACGTGTACATGCAAGCACGTGAATTGCAAGAACAATATTATACAGACATCCCAGATATCGTCAACAACTACTTACAAGAAATCAGCAAAGAAACTGGACGCGATTACGCACCGTTTGTTTACTATGGCGATAAAAACGCAGACGATGTCATCATCGCGATGGGTTCTGTCACAGAAACCATTCGCGAAACCGTTGACCATCTTACAAGCCAAGGACGTAAAGTTGGACTATTATCTGTTCACTTATACCGTCCATTTAGCACAAAATATTTTCTTGATGCGATGCCGAAAAACGTCAAACGTATTGCTGTCCTTGACCGTACCAAAGAAAACGGCTCACTTGGTGAACCGCTTTATTTGGATGTTAAAGCCGTATATTACGGAAGAGAAAACGCGCCATTCGTCATTGGTGGACGTTACGGACTATCAAGCAAGGACACCACACCTGCGCAAATTGTTGCTGTCTATGAAAACCTTAAAGGTGAACAAAAAGACCGCTTTACCATCGGTATTGAAGACGATGTTAATAAAACAAGCTTACCAGTACCAAAAGAAATCGACGTTGCCGACAAAACAACGACCGAACTCCTATTCTTTGGATTCGGTAGTGATGGAACCGTTGGCGCAAGCAAAAACACCATTAAAATCATCGGAGAAAACACCGATCTTTACGGGCAAGCGTATTCAAGCTATGACTCGAAAAAATCCGGTGGAGTTACCCGCATGCATTTACGTTTCAGCGAGAAACCAATCCGCAGCACGTACTTAGTCAGTCACCCTCACTTCGTGTCATGTTCAAAAGAATCGTACCTTAGTCTTTACGACATGCTCGGTGGCCTACGTAAAGGTGGAACCTTCTTACTAAATACCGTAAAAAGTCCTGATGAAGTTGAAGCAATGTTACCAAATAAAATCAAAAAACAACTGGCTGAAAAAGACGCAAAACTCTACGTCATCAACGCGGTTAAACTGGCTGAAGACGTTGGCTTAGGTGGTATGATTAATACCATTATGCAATCGGCATTCTTTGCACTCAACGAACAAATCATGCCGTATAAACGCGCGAAAGAACTCATGAAAAAATACGCGGAAAAAGAATATAGCCGTAAAGGTGAAGAAATTGTTGAGAAAAACTTTGCAGCGATTGATAAAGGTGAAGAAGGTCTCATCGAAGTTAAGGTTAAATCCGAATGGAAAGATCTTAAAGTCGAAGAAAAACAAGTGGATCAATCGAAACCGAAATACGTTCGTGAAATCGCTGAACCAGTCAACGCAATTGAAGGCTACAGCTTACCAGTTTCAGCCTTTGAAGACTATGCAGACGGAACGATGCTTAACGGATCAAGTGCGTACGAAAAACGCGGCATCGCAAACTACGTACCTGAATGGATTGACGACAACTGTATTCAATGTAACCAATGTGCGTTTGCCTGTCCACATGGTGTCATTCGTCCATTCCTCTTAACCGATGAGGAGATGGAAAAAGCACCAGAGGGTCTGAAAACATTAGACGCTAAAGGCAAAGGACTCGAAGGCCTTAAATACAAAATCCAAATTTCAACGCTTGACTGTACAGGGTGCGGTGTATGTGTGCAAGTCTGTCCAGCCAAACCTGATAAAGCGCTTAAGATGAGCCCAATCGGTGATGAAATCGAAAAAGGTGAAATCGACAACGCGAAATACCTCTTTGACGAAGTATCATACAAAGATAACCTCGTTCAAAAAACCAATGCGAAAAACTCACAGTTCGCAAAACCACTCTTCGAATTCAGTGGTGCGTGTGCTGGATGTGGTGAAACACCGTACATTAAACTTGTGACCCAATTATTTGGAAACCGTATGATGATTGCAAACGCCACAGGATGTACATCAATTTATGGTGGATCATTCCCATCAACACCGTATACAACCGATGATAATGGCCGCGGACCAGCGTGGGCAAACAGCTTATTCGAAGACAACGCAGAATTCGGATTCGGTATGCGTCATGCTCAACAAGCAATCCGTGACCGCGTGCAAACCTTATATGCAGAAAACAAAGAAAAATTACCGAGCGAGATGAATACCCTCTTTGCTGAATGGGTAGACAACCGCGAAGACGGCGAAAAAACACTTGAAATCGCGAACAAACTTCAACCACTTATTCAAAACCTTGATGGGGATTTAGGCAAAGAATTAAAAGCTGTTGCGCCTTACCTTGTGAAACAATCAAACTGGATCATTGGTGGCGATGGATGGGCTTACGACATCGGATTCGGTGGACTTGACCATGTTATCGCAAACAATGAAGACATTAACATTTTAATCTTAGATACTGAAGTGTACTCAAACACGGGTGGGCAATCAAGTAAAGCCGCTCCAACTGGATCGATTGCAGCCTTTACCGCAGCCGGGAAAGAAGGCAAGAAAAAAGACCTTGCTGCGATCGCTATGAGTTATGGACATGTCTATGTTGCTCAAGTCTCACACGGTGCAAGCCAGCAACAAGTTCTCCGTGCTATCCGTGAAGCTGAAGCCCACGAAGGACCATCCATTGTGGTCGCTTACAGCCCATGTATCGCGCATAAGATTAAAGGTGGATTGACCTTCTCAAACGATCAAGCGAAACTGGCTACTGAATGTGGATACTGGCCAACATTCCGCTTCGATCCGAAACTTGAAGCTGAAGGCAAAAATCCATTCCAAATTGATTCAAAAGAACCAAAATGGGATAAATACAGACAATTCCTAATGAACGAAGCCCGTTACGCACAGCTTGTCGATATCAACCCAGATCGAGCCGAACAACTCTATGAAGGCAACTTAAAACAAGCTCAACGTCGTTACAAAATGTACAAACGTTACGCAGCAATGGACTACAGTTCATAATAAACCTTTAAGGCGCTTGATTTTCAAGCGCCTTTTTAATGCAAATAAATCACGACCCATCTTGATTTATTTGCATTTCAAGGGTATAATATATTGTTAATAGAGAAGTGGTGATTTTATGGGACAAGAAGTCGATCTAATTTATATATTGCAAAGCCTCGGTTTAACCGTGCTTTTTGTTGGTTTAATTGGCTTTGAACGCCAACGACGTAATAAAATTGCAGGGCTAACGACCCACCTTTTAGTAGCGCTTGGTGCAGCAGGACTCACCATTGCCCAAGAATACATGGTCTATGATGCCGTTATGTTTATTCGAGAAAATCCTGATTTTTCGGGCGTAGTCACGATTGAACGTCAACGTATTGTGGCGCAAATTGTATCCGGAATTGGGTTCTTAGGTACAGGGGCAATCATTAAAACGAATGGCTATATTAGTGGCCTTACCACCGCTTCAACCTTATGGATTGGTGCGATTATTGGAATTATTTTTGGCTATGGATTTTACTGGTTAGGAATTACCTTATCGCTCTTAACCCTGTTTGTTTTAACAATTATCAAAAACGTCTTCAGACATATGGTTGAAGACCCTACGCATTAAAAAACATTAAAGACACGTAAGTGTCTTTTTTTTGTGAAATTTTATATCATATCATTAGCAATACCTAGCAATTTCTTATACAATAAACATGGACTTAAGGAGGTAATATTTATGGCAATATTAAAAATTGAAAACCTTCACGCCGAGGTCGAAGGAAAAGAAATTCTAAAAGGCGTGACGTTAACCATAGAAGGTGGCGAAACCCATGCCATCATGGGACCCAATGGGACAGGAAAAAGCACCCTTGCCAGTGTCATCATGGGACACCCACGTTTCGAAGTAACTAAAGGAACCATCACATTAGACGGAAAAGATGTTCTTGAAATGAGTGTCGACGAGCGTGCACGAGCAGGCTTATTTTTAGCGATGCAAGCGCCATCTGAAGTACCAGGTGTCACAAACAGTGACTTTATTAAAACGGCGATGAATGCGCGGTTAGATGACGACAATAAGTTGTCACTTTTCAAATTTATTCGTGCCTACGATAAAGCCGTTAAAGAACTTAAAATGAGCGATGACTTACCACACCGTTACTTAAACGAAGGCTTTAGTGGTGGTGAGAAAAAACGCAACGAAATCTTACAGATGAAAATGCTTAAACCAAGCATTGCCATTTTAGATGAAATTGATTCAGGGCTTGACGTTGACGCCTTGAAAGTTGTTGGGGATAATGTCACCGAGATGAAAAATGGCGAACTTGGCCTTTTGCTTATTACCCACTATCAACGCTTGCTTGATTACATAAACGCGGACATGGTGCATGTCATGATGCAAGGGCGCATTGTAAAATCAGGCGACACAGAACTCATGAAAAAAATCGATCAAAACGGGTATGACTGGATCAAAGAGGAACTCGGCATTGACGATGAACGCGTCGTTCCTGAGGAAGAAGAGCGTATCATCTTAGGTCAGTGCGCAACGAAAGAAGCACTCGACGAATAATGGCGATGAATAAAGAAGCCTTTAACGAGCTAATTGATCGTCTCGATAACGTGCTTATTTTTGAAGATGGCCACTTAATTAAACAAACCCTCTCTGATGCATCGATTACCATTCAAGACAAAAACGCACCACTTAATGCGTTGTTTGACAATACAGATGATGATTTAAGAATACCAGCAGACACCGCATCCACAATCACCATTAAGAAAAACCATGTCGTTGAAGCTCCGATATATATTATTTATCGAGGCAAGACCACATCGCTTAATCACAAAACAACCATTCTCCTTGAATCAAACGCTCAAGCGAATGTTTTTGAATACCTATATAATGACACCATCTCAACCGTGAACTTCACCAGTGAAAGTGTAATTGACACCAACGCAAACTTAACGTACACAAGTCTTGCGTCGATGCCAAAAGATTCTGCTGCTGTCATTAAGCGCTCAGCTTATGTTAAACGCTACGGTCAAGTAACCTATACCAACGCAGCGTTTTCAGATGCCGTGACCAAACAAGATAACCACATTATTTTAGCCGGCGAATACGCCAGCGGAACCGCCAAAACCATCGCCCTCACCTCAGACAAACAGGAAACCTTAATTAAAACCGTTGTCGAACATAAAGCACCAAAAACCGAAGGGTTTATTGAACACTATGGGGTGGCAAACGATGAAAGCACATTGCTGTTTGAAGGCATTGGAAAAATTCATAAAAACATGAAACGAAGCAACGCCCGTCAAAGCAACAAAGGCGTTGTCTTAGGCGATAAAGCACGACTTGACGCCAACCCACTCTTACTGATTGACGAATACGATGTTGAAGCAAGCCATGGCGCAGCCATCGGCCAAATTGACGAAGATCAGCTCTACTATTTAATGAGTCGTGGGTTAAGTCAAAAAGACGCCGAACGTTTAATCATAAACGGATACTTAGCGCCACTCAATGACGTCCTTAAAAACGACTTACTCAAAGAACACGTTCAAGCATTACTCAATTCAAAAATTCAGTAGGTGATGATATGTCTTTAGCCACAAGCCGAAAAGACTTTCCAATTTTAACCAAGCATGACTTGGTTTATTTAGACACGGCCGCAAGCAGTTTAACCCCACAATCGGTCATCGATAAAATGACCGAATATTACACAGATTACCCAGTAAATGTTCATCGTGGCGTCTACAAACTAAGCTACCGTGCAACGGAAACCTATACCAAAGCCCGTGAAAACATCGCCCGCTTTATCAATGCGGATTTCGAAGAAACGATTTTCACCCGCGGCGCATCAAGTGCACTGAATCTTGTTGCCTTAGTGTATGGTCGTGAAACCTTAAAACCCGGTGATGAAATCATTGTAAGTGAACTTGAACACCATTCGCATGTCTTGCCTTGGCAACAGGTTGCTAAAAAAACCGGCGCAACCCTTATTTATGTACCCTTAAATAAAGATGGACGCATCACCATTGAGAACTTCAAATCGGTCTTAACGAATCAAACCAAAGTCGTTGCCCTCACCTACATATCGAACGTGATGGGATATATTACGCCACTTGAAACGATTATTCGCCTGGCCCATGAAAAAGGCGCCATCGTTAGTGTCGATGCGGCACAGGCAGCGCCCCATATGCAGATTGATGTAAAGAAACTTGACTGCGACTTTTTAGCCTTTTCAGGCCATAAAATGTTTGGCCCAACCGGGATTGGCATATTGTATGGCAAACGGGCATTGCTTGATCAAATGGAACCACTTGAATACGGTGGTGACATGAACGACAACGTCGATAAGTTTAAAGGCGACTGGAAGGATTCCCCGTATAAGTTTGAAACCGGCACGCCACCAATTGCCGAAGCCATTGGGTTATCGGAAGCCATCAATTACTTAGAAACCTTTGGGTTTGATGCCATCATCACCCACGAACATACCTTAAAAACAACGGCCGTTAAAGCGCTCGAGTCGATCGACGGTGTCACCGTCTATAATCCAAGCGCGGAAACCGGTATTATTAATTTTAATCTTGATGGTGTGCACCCTCACGATGTGGTTAGTTTCTTTGATGAAGACCACATTGCCTTGCGCGCTGGGCACCATTGTGCACAACTCTTAATTAAATGGTTAAACGTTCCAGCCACCTTACGTGCAACCTTTTACATCTACAACACCGAAGACGATGTCAAAACCTTTATTGATTCCGTGAAACGTGCGCGTGCATTTTTCACCGACATCGGATTTTAGGAGGTCATACTATGCACCAACTGGAATCACTCTACCGACAAATCATCATGGATCACTACAAAAACCCACGAAACAAAGGGCTTGTTGATGATCCACGTTACACGTTACATCATATAAAAAACCCAAGTTGTGGCGACGACATCACCATTCAGAGTTTTATTGAACAAGGCGTTGTCAAAGATATTCGTCACGAAGGCTCAGGGTGTAGCATTTGTTGCTCAAGCGCAAGTGTCCTTTCAACCCTGCTTAAAGGCAAACACGTCGATGAAGCCCAAGCGCTAACGACCAACTACTTGAAGATGATCATGAATAAGCCATTTGATGAATCCATCGAGCTTGAAGACGCCTTAGCCTATCAAGGGGTTACCAAATTTCCAGCGCGTGTAAAATGCGCATCGATTGCTTGGAAAGCCTTCGAAGAAACTCTCAAGAAAGCGAGTGAGAAGCATGAATAACGATACAAAAAAAGAAATAGAACGCATTATTGGCGATTACAAATACGGCTTTAAAACCGAAACCAAAAGCGTTATTGATACCGGTAAAGGCCTTACCGATAAAATAGTAAAAGAGATTTCTGCAATCAAAAAAGAACCAGCATGGATGGAAGAATTTCGCTTAAAATCCTACCAGAAATTTCTAGATACCCCAACGCAAACCTGGGGACCTAGTCTTGCGAAAGTCAATTTTGAAGACATCACCTATTACGTTAAACCGAGCGATAAAAGTGAACGCAACTGGGAAGATGTGCCAGAAGAAATTAAAAACACTTTTGATAAACTCGGGATTCCCGAAGCGGAACAAAAATTCTTAGCGGGTGTTGGTGCGCAATTTGAAAGTGAAGTCGTGTACCATTCCACCATGAAAGAACTCGAAGACCAAGGCGTCATCTTCACAGACACCGATACCGCGTTACGTGAGTACCCTGAACTTTTCGCCGAATACTTTAATAAAATTGTGCCCTACGATGACAATAAATACGCCGCACTAAACAGCGCTGTATGGAGTGGCGGTTCATTTATTTATGTGCCTAAAGGCGTCAAAGTTGAAAAGCCATTGCAATCATATTTCCGCATTAACTCCGAACAAATGGGGCAGTTTGAACGCACCTTAATCATTGTCGATGAAGGCGCAAGTCTGCATTATGTCGAAGGCTGCACAGCACCGATTTACACCACGAACAGCCTCCATGCTGCTGTCGTAGAAATCTTTGTTAAAAAGGGCGGACACTGTCGATACACCACCATTCAAAACTGGGCCAACAACATCATCAACTTAGTCACCAAACGTGCGCTTGTTGAAGAAGATGCCCACATGGAATGGATTGATGGAAATATTGGTTCAGGCATTAACATGAAATACCCAGCCTGCATCTTACTTGGTGATCGCGCCAAAGGAACGACAGTATCCATTGCTTTCGCTGGTAAAGGCATGCATCAAGATACCGGCGCAAAAATGATTCACATTGGGAAAAACACCACCAGTTCGATTATCTCAAAATCCATGAGTGCTAAGGGTGGAAAAGTGAACTATCGAGGCATGATTAGGCACGGAAAGAACGCAACAGGTGCCAAAAGCAACGTTGAGTGTGATACGATCATTTTAGATGATCAAAGCACCTCCGATACCTTGCCGTACAATATCGTTCAAAATAATCACGCAACGGTCCAACATGAAGCGAGCGTGTCTAAGGTCAGTGAAGAACAACTCTTTTATCTGATGAGTCGTGGCCTGAGCGAAGAACAAGCCATTGAAATGATCATCATGGGCTTCATTGAACCCTTTGCGAAAGAACTTCCGATGGAGTATGCTGTTGAACTCAATCAACTCATCAAACTCGAAATGGAAGGATCAATCGGCTAAAAAAAGAGCACATTTGTGCTCTTTTCATTTAAAAAACCTTTTCATGCGGGATAAGGTTTTACTTTTAAGCACTTTGTTATATAATGGTGTTGATAATGAAGAAAGAAGGAGATCCTAATGGAAAAATCAATTAACGCAATACGCTTTTTAGGTCTTGATATGATCAACAGAGCAAACAGTGGTCACCCAGGAATCGTGCTTGGGGCCGCCCCAGTTATGTATCAACTATTTACCAAACACATGAAAATTACCCCATCCGATTCAGCGTGGTTTGATCGAGACCGTTTTGTCTTATCTGCCGGTCATGGATCCGCGTTGTTATATGCAACATTACATCTTTCAGGCTATGAACTTAGCACAGAAGATTTAAAGGGATTCCGTCAATTAAATTCAATCACACCAGGGCACCCAGAGTACCGTCACACCGATGGGGTTGAAGCCACAACCGGACCACTAGGACAAGGTATTTCAAATGCCATTGGTATGGCGATAGCTGAAAGTTATTTACGCGCAACCTTCAACAAAGACGACTTGAACATTGTCGACCACTACACTTACGTGCTATGCGGTGATGGGGATTTACAAGAAGGCGTTGCTTTAGAAGGCTTAAGCTTAGCAGGTCATCTCGGACTCGAGCGTTTAATTATCCTTTTTGATTCAAATGATGTTCAACTCGATGGCCCAACTCACGAAGCCGTGAGTGAAGACATCGAAATGAAAATGAAAAGCATGAACTGGCATTACCAACGCGTTGATGATGCCAACGATTTAGACGCACTTGATCAAGCGATTGAAAACGCCAAATCAAGCGATCAACCAAGTTTCATCGAAGTCAAAAGCATTATTGGATTCGGCGCCGAAAAACAAGGCACAAGTGCCACACATGGTGCGCCGATTGGCAAAGAAGAAACCGAACGCATGCGAGAAAAATTTAATTTCCCGCATGAACCGTTTAACATTCCTGAAGAAGTCTACCGCGATTTCTTTGAAAAAATTAATGACCGTAACGGCAAAGCCCATGCGGAATGGGTCGAAAAAATGGATGAGTACCAAGAGCGTTATCCAAAACTATCTGATCAATTCGAACAAATTATCAGCCGTGAAGTT
The DNA here is from genome assembly GCA_007131405.1 of Candidatus Izemoplasma sp. Taxonomy (GTDB): domain Bacteria; phylum Bacillota_I; class Bacilli_A; order Izemoplasmatales; family Izemoplasmataceae; genus SLQR01. The sequence goes on along the minus strand of SLQR01000094.1, from coordinate 28,091 downwards.
GATGTTGATTACGAGGACTTACTCGAACTCGAACCCATTGGAACTGAAGAAGCAACCCGTGCTTCCATTGGTAAAATCTTACCAAAACTAAGCGAGCAAATCATTGAAATGGTTGGTGGGTCAGCGGACCTTTCCGGCAGCACAAAAGTTAAAGGGATTAACGGGAACTTTACCAAAGATAACCCGACTGGAAGAAACATTAACTTTGGTGTCCGTGAACACGCCATGGCAGCGATTGTCAACGGCATGGTGCTTCATAACTTAAAAGGTTATAGTGGTGGATTCTTTATCTTCTCAGATTACATGAAACCATCGATTCGTTTAGCCGCATTAATGGAAATTCCATCCATCTTTATCTTCACCCATGATTCCATTGCGGTTGGGGAAGACGGACCAACGCATGAACCGATTGAACAATTAGCTGTTTTCCGTAGCACCCCGCATCTTGTGACGATTCGACCAGCACACGCGAATGAAGTACGCTTTGCGATGCGCTATGCACTTGAATCAAAACGCACACCCGTTGCCATCGTTTTAACCAGACAAAACACAAAAGTCTTAACGGACGTCACCTATAAAAATCTTAAACAAGGTGCCTATGTTGCACGCGACGCCGACAACTTTGAAGGCATCTTAATTGCAACAGGTAGCGAAGTCGAACTTGCATTGAATGTCCAAGAATATCTCGCAAACGAAAAAGATATTCATGTTCGTGTTGTCTCGATGCCATCGATGGAACTCTTTAGACAACAACCGAAAAAAGTTCAAGAAGCCGTGCTTCCATCATCATGCACCAAACGCTTAGCCATTGAACTCGGGGCGCCACACCTATGGTATCAGTTCGCCTCAAACGTTTACGGCATGGAAAGTTTCGGTGTTAGTGCACCCGGTGAAGATGCCCAAAAACACTTTGGTTTCACCGTTGAAAACATCGTCAAAAAATATTTATCAATCTAACCCAAATCCTCGGTTAAAAAACCGAGGATTTTTTTCACGCATAAAGCATCGATTTTCGTCAAAAAGTTTTTTAAACTAAAAACAAGGAGGCGAAGGCTATGTATTATATTCGACGATCACAGAAGGGGCTCTATGTCGTCAAAGAATATCAAGAAGACTACGTAAACATGGGACTAAAGAAATACCTAAATGAACTTATGCTAAAAAGCCATGTGACCTTAAATGGTCGGCTTGATGCACTAAAAAAGAGGTATAAGTTAACACAAAATATCCCGATTTACATCAACGAATCAATCTGTTTTTACACCACCAAACCACTTAGAGAGTATGAAACCATCTGCATTAATTTTTGCAATGTTTTGTCTTTACGTGAACGAGACGACACGAATTCAGAAATCATTTTTAAAAACTTAAAGATACTTAAGGTCAATATTCCCTATTCACTGCTAATCAAAAAACACGCGCAAACCGCACGAATCCTTGACCAAATCAATAAGACCATTTGATATGGTCTTTTTTTTATTTAAGAAAGTGTTTTCACTACCGCCTAATCAATAGATTTTATGCGTAAGTTTTAGTATAATGACACTAGAGGTTAAAAGAAGTCTAAAGGAGAATTAGTTATGGCAACGAAAACCATTCGTGATTTAATCGTAAAAGGAAAGACCGTCTTAGTACGTGTCGATTTTAATGTTCCAATGAAAAAAGGTGAGATTACGGACGATAACCGTATTCGTCAAGCGTTACCAACCATCAACTACTTAATTGACCAAGGCGCTAAAGTTGTTTGTTTTTCACATCTAGGGCGTATTAAAACAGAAGAAGATAAAGCGGGAAAAAGTTTAGCCCCGATTGCAAACGCATTAGCAGACCACTTAGAAAAAGATGTAACGTTCATCGCTGAAACCCGTGGCAAAAAATTAGAAGATGCCATTAAAGCACTCAACGAAGGCGATGTACTGATGTTTGAAAACACACGTTTTGAAGATATCGAAGGCAGCAAAGAATCGAAAAACGATCCAGAACTCGGAAAATACTGGGCATCCCTTGGCGATGTATTTGTCAACGATGCATTTGGAACCGCACACCGTGCACACGCGTCAAACGTAGGCATTGCATCCAATGCACAAGAAAGCGCTGCAGGGTTCTTACTTGAAAAAGAAATTGAGTACATTGGCAACGCCATTAACAATCCAAAACGTCCATTTATTGCCATCTTAGGCGGTGTTAAAGTAAGCGATAAAATTGGCGTTATTCGTAACTTGTTGACAAAAGCCGATAAGATTTTAATTGGTGGAGGGATGAGTTATACCTTCTTAAAAACACAAGGCATCGAAGTGGGTAAAAGCATTGTTGAAAACGATAAGTTGGATTTGGCTGCGGAGTTACTGAAAGAAGCAGACGGAAAAATTGAACTGCCTGTTGACTTCCGTGTCACCACAGAATTCTCCAATGAAGGACCAGTTCGTATTGCGGCTTACACCGATGTTAACCCTGATGAAGAAGGATTAGATATTGGGCCAAAAACACTCGAAAAATACAAAGCCATGCTTAATGAAGCACAAACGGTTGTTTGGAACGGACCAGTAGGTGTCTTTGAATTTAGCAACTTCGCTCACGGGACACGCGGTGTCTGTGAAGTCCTTGCAAACTTAAAAAATGCAACAACCATTATCGGTGGTGGCGATTCAGCCTCAGCCGCCATTAACTTCGGTTTTGAAAACGACTTTAGCCACATCTCAACCGGTGGTGGCGCAAGTTTAGAATACTTAGAAGGAAAAGAACTGCCCGGGCTTAGCTGCTTGGATACAATCTAACCATGGTTGACAAACAAATTGGCGAGAAAATTAAAGCTCTACGCCTTGAAAACGGCTTAACCCAACAAGAATTAGCTAATCGCTGTGAACTTACCAAAGGTTTCATATCCCAAGTGGAACGTCAACTGACAAGTCCCTCGATTACCACGCTCACAGACATTCTTGAAGTACTTGGGACAACGCTCGGTGAATTTTTCAGCGAGGATGTTGATGACATCTATGTGTTTACACCACAAGACTTTTATGAAAAAAATGATAATCAATTAAAACACACAATTCGCTGGATTGTGCCAAACGCACAAAAATACGAAATGGAACCGATTATCATTGAGATTGAACCTGGTGGATCTTCTTTTGAAGACACCCCACATTCTGGAGAAGAATTTGGGTATGTGTTAGAAGGAGAAATTGTGCTAAAAGTAGGTAAAAAACGTCAAACCGTCAAACAAGGTGACTCGTTTTACTACCTTACCAATAAATCCCACGTATTAGAAAACCATACGGAAACTAAAGCCATCGTGTTGTGGGTCAGCACACCACCGATGTTCTAAAAGGAGAATAACAATGAAAAAAGAAATGATGATCAACACAACCCAAGGATTGCATGCGGCACTCGCGAGTGAGATTGTTCAAACGGCTACCCGTTTTGATGGTGAGTTAAGACTCATTTATGAAGATAAAATCGTTGATGCTAAATCAATCTTATCACTCATTAGTCTCGCCGTACCAAGTGGTGAACATGTAACCGTGGTTGCCGAAGGAAACGACGCAGATAAAATCATCAAAGAGATTGAAAGAATTATAGGATAGGTGATGACAATGAGAAAACCAATGATTGCAGGAAACTGGAAAATGTTTAAAACACGTGATGAAGCATTACAATTCATCTACGCGGTAAATATGGAAGTCCCAAAACGCGAGTTTATCGATACCGTGATTTGTGCACAAGCACCAGTACTTCGTGACCTTGTGAAACGTCAAGGCGAAAACGTACGCATTGCTGCGCAAACCATGCACGAAGAAACCGAAGGCGCCTTTACAGGTGAAGTCAGCGCGGCTCTGCTTGAAAATATTGGGGTTGAATACGCAGTAATCGGGCATAGCGAACGCCGTCAATATTTTAATGAAACGGACGATAAAGTTAACTTAAAACTTCACCAAGCCTTCCGTTATGATATTACACCAATTGTTTGTGTTGGCGAGACACTAGAAACACGCGAAGCAAACAAAACGGAAACCTTTGTGGGCGATCAAGTCAAAATAGCCCTTCAAGGATTAGGCAAAGACCAAGTTCAATCGCTTGTCATCGCTTATGAACCGATTTGGGCGATTGGCACAGGCAAAACCGCGACGAGTGAACAAGCCAATGAAACCATCAAAATGATTCGTGATTTAGTAAAAACACTTTACGACACAACCACATCAGAAGCCATTCGTATTTTATATGGTGGCAGTGTTAAACCGGAAAACATTGAATCGCTGATGAAAGAACCACACATTGATGGTGCTTTAGTCGGTGGCGCATCCCTCAGTCCAAAATCATTTATGACCCTTGTGGACGCTGCTTACAAACAATAACGAAAAGCCTTTTTAAAAGGCTTTTTCTTTTGCAATAAAATGGTCATTATTCACCTTAAAAACCTTTATAAAGAAGAAAAATATGCTATACTTTAACGTGAAGCTAATTTTAACGATACCATGATGAAAATAGGTGAGCTGATGAACGAAGCAATTGATCAACTGATTCAACAAGCATTACGCGAAGATATGCCAGATGGCGATGCAACTTCGAGTGCACTCTTTAACAATGAAATAAGCCACGCCAAAGCCATCGCAAAAGACGATGGAATTATCTCTGGACTCGATGTATTCAAACGGGTTTTTGAACTTGTCGATCCAACCGTTAATGTAACCATTCACGCAAGCGATGGCGACAAGGTAAATAAGAAAACCATCCTTGCAACTCTTGAAGGCAAAACCCAATCGCTCTTAAAAGCCGAACGTACTGCGCTTAATTTTTTGCAGCGCATGAGTGGAATAAGCACAGAAACAAGGCGTTACGTCGATGCCCTCAGCGGCACAAGATGTAAAATTTTAGATACCCGAAAAACCGTCCCAACCTTGCGCCTGCTTGACAAACTCGCAGTGAAACACGGTGGTGGTGTCAATCATCGCTTCTCGTTATCGGATATGGCCATGCTTAAAGACAATCACATCCACGCTGCAGGCAGCATCACAGAAGCCGTCAAACGCGTCCGCAATCACGTTGGTGATACTTTGAAAATCGAAGTTGAAGTCGAATCGATTGAAGCGTTTAACGAAGCATTGAAGACATCGGTTGACTGGATTATGCTCGATAACATGGACAATGAAACGATGCGTGAATGTGTACGATTAAACCAAAATCAAAAGATATTAGAAGCAAGTGGCAACATGATCCTTGACCGGGTAAAAAGTGTAGCACAAACCGGTGTTGACTACATATCAGTCGGCGCCTTGACACATTCAGTCAAAGCGTTTGACATTAGTTTACGTTTTTCAATTGGAGGCGAACCCCATGACACAAAGTGAAATGATCCACGAAATTAACCGTTTAAAAAAAGAAAAAAACGCTGTTATTTTAGCGCATTATTATCAATCGCCAATCATTCAAGATCTTGCAGATTTTGTTGGTGACTCCTACCAACTCAGTAAAGAAGCCAGTAAAACTGATGCCGATATGATTGTTTTTTGTGGTGTGCATTTTATGGCAGAAACAGCCAAAATACTTGCCCCAGAAAAAACTGTATTGCTTCCAGCAAAAGACGCAGGATGCCCCATGGCCGATACGATTACCTATACGGACTTAAAACAATACAAAGAAAAAAATCCTGACCGCAAAATCGTCTGTTATGTGAACTCAACAGCCGAGGTAAAAGCCTTAAGCGATGTTTGTGTGACCAGTTCAAATGCGGAAAAAATTATCCGCCACTTTGAAGGGGAAAAGCTGATGTATGTTCCCGATAAAAACTTAGGCACCTATCTTGCCGATCGCCACCAATTGGATCTCGATGTCTGGCCAGGTTTTTGCTGCATCCATAACAATCTGACGGTCGAACAAGTTCAAACGATGAAAGCAAAATACCCAGACTATGAATTTATCGTTCACCCCGAAGCCCAACTAGACGTGGTGAACATGGCAGACTATGTAGGCAGCACCAAAGGCTTACTTGAATACGTAAAATCAAGCTCAAGCAAAGGGTTTATTGTCGGCACAGAAGAAGGTATTTTGCACCAAATGAAAAAGCAGACCACCGGAAAAGACATCGTCGTCTTAACCGAAAAACTGCTTTGCAAAAGCATGAAAAAGACAGAACTTAAAACCCTTTATGAAGCGCTTCGTGATGACAAACATCAAATTGAAGTCGACCAAACCATCGCCGTTCAAGCACGAAAAGCGCTTGATTTAATGCTAGAACTTAGTGAAACATCATGACGAAAAAAACCGACATAGTCATCGTAGGCGCAGGCCTATCCGGACTTTACACGGCCTTATGTCTTAACCCAAACCACACAATAGTCATCTTAGCGAAAACACGCTTTGAAGAAAGCAATTCAAGTTTAGCCCAAGGCGGCATTGCGGCAGAGATGAAAGCTGAGGAAGCCTTGCTCAAAGACCATGTCGAAGACACATTAAAGGCAGGTCATTACCAAAACCGCAAAGAAGCTGTCCATGTGTTAGTCGAAGAAGCACAAAAAAATATTGAAAAGCTTTTAACCTTTAAAGTCACCTTTGATAAAGACACCGCTGGCCAATTTAAAACAACCACCGAAGGTGGGCACAGTGTGTCACGTGTTTTACACAGCGGAGGCGACGCCACAGGCAAAACCATGATCGAAGCGCTTTATGAAGAAGCGATGCAACGAAGCAACATAACCATCATGGAATCCACCATGGCAATTGATATTCTACACGATAAACAAAAAATTAAAGGCATGACAGCCCTTGACCAAAAAAACCGTATGTATACATTTTATACCCGTGATATCATACTCGCAACCGGTGGCATCGGCGCAATATACGCTTCAACAACTAACGCCCCAATTGCCACAGGCGATGGCATTGCCATGGCTGAGCGTGCGGGTGCAGAGATAGAAAAAATGGCCTTCGTGCAGTTTCACCCAACCGCTTTTTACGATACCGATGAAAAAAGCACCCATCAACGCTTCTTAATCTCAGAAGCGATGCGCGGTGAAGGCGCTATTTTACGCAACATTGAACATGAAGCGTTTATGAAAAATTACCATGATAAAGCCGACTTAGCCCCACGTGATGTTGTATCCCAAGCGATTCATCGCGAGATGTACAATACATGGTGTGACTATGTTTACCTCGACACAACGCATCTCGAACGAACCTATTTAAGGCAACGATTCCCAACCATTGACCGCTATTTAAAAGCGCATGGGTATCGACTCGGTGAAAGCATGATTCCCGTCCGCCCAGTTGAACATTTTAATATTGGTGGGGTAAAAACAGGCTTACATGGTGAAACCTCGATTCCGCATCTTTACGCGGTTGGGGAATGTGCCTCAACGGGCGTCCATGGCGCGAACCGACTCGCGTCTAACTCCTTACTTGAATGCGTCGTCTTCGGGAACCGTATCGCCGAGCACATTGATCAAGAACGCGCCGCATCGGTCTCAACACCATCGACGGTGCAAACCGTTGAAACACATAACTTCCCGTATGATCCGATTCGCCATAAACTCCGAAGCATAATGGATGAATATGCTGGCATAGTTCGCACAAAAAAAGGCCTATTTAAGGCCAAAGACGAACTTAGTCACATGGAACAATCATTAAGAGAACATCCCAATCACACCATCGCCTATTATGAAACCTTAAACATGGTAATGGTTGCTCGTTTGGTGATTGACGATGCACTGAATGAACCCAAAAGCATTGGTTGTCATTTCCGTTTAAACTAATAAAAAAAGGTGCCTTTCAAAAGGCACCTTTTTACGTTATCTGTTATAGAACTCAACGATAAGATTTTCTTTAATTTCAGATAGAATCTCTTGACGCTCTGGAAAGCGAACAAATTTAAATTCGAATTTGTTGTCGTCATATTCAACGAAGCCTAAACGCTCTACAACGGATTCAAGGTTATCTTGAACAATTTGCAATTTACGTGAAGCTTCTTTGAGTGTAATGACTTGTCCAACGCTTACTCGGTATGATGGAATGTCCACTTTTTTACCATTGACTAAGAAATGTCCATGGCTTACGAGTTGACGAGCTTGACGGCGGGTTTTTGTAAACCCTGCACGGTATACGAGGTTATCGAGTCTTGATTCGAGTAAGAATAAGAAGTTTTCCCCTTGTCTACCAGAAAGTTTCTTCGCTTCATTAAACGTTTTTCTAAATTGGCGTTCATTTACACCATACGTAAAACGTACTTTTTGTTTCTCTTGAAGCTGAATACCATATTCACTTAACTTTCCGCGTCTTTGTCCATGTTGACCTGGTGAGTAAGGACGTTTACCAAGTTCTTTACCGGTTTCGAGTGTCGAATATTTTAAACGACGTGAGATTTTCCATGCTGGTCCAGTATATCTTGACATACGTATTCCTCCTTTATTAGATTTGCACACTATAAAGTGAGTCATAGCCATCTTAAGGACAGAATAATTTAACACATTTCATCTCGTCAGCTGAGACTACTTTGTAACCTAAAATCAGGATTATTCAGTGAACTTAAAACGACCTATGTAGCTGCCTTTATTACACATGCGCAAGTATTTTATCCTATATATTACAACTTGTCAACTATTAGCGCCACAATCTTTTCAAGCAACTGCTTATCTTGCTCATCAAAACGGTTCACAACGGGTGCATCAACATCAAGCACCCCAATAAGTTTGTTGTCTTTAACGATTGGCACCACAATTTCACTTCGTGAGGCACCGTCACAGACAATGTGATCGTCAATCGCGGTAACGTCTTTGACAATAACCGTTTCACGCGTTTGTGCACTTAACCCACATACGCCGCGTCCCAGTTGAATTTCTGTGCAAGCCGGCAAGCCTTGAAAGGGACCGAGATAAAGCTTTTCATCATCATAAAGATAAAAACCAACCCAGTTAATGTTGTCCATAAAAAAGTTTAAAAGTGCACTCACATTCGATAACGTTGTGATCAGTGGTTCGTTTGGATCAATGTAATGCGGTGCCATATCAAGGCACATTCCGTAGTTCGCTTTACGGTTTTTTGACAATGGTATTGTAGAAAACATAATATCACCCAAACCCATCATAATAAAAACCCCTCGAAAAAACAATATTTATGATAAAATAGTGTTGGTTTAGGAGATGAATATAATGATCAAATCAATTTTAGTGCGCTATGGAGACCTTGTCTTAAAAGGTGTCAACAAAAAGCGTTTTATAAAACAAGTATTAATGCTTGTCCGCGAAAAAGTTCAAGCAGAAGATGTTACCTTTGAAGCGGTGCATGACCGTTTGTATGTGCATTTACATGGTGCGGACCCTGAAAAAGTCATGCAGGGCTTACGTAAAGTCAGTGGACTCTCAAGTTTTTCACCGATTATGCACTCATCACGCGACATTGACACCATCATCGAAGACGCAAAAACACTGCTTAAAGACAAAGTCAACACACCACAAACATTCCGCGTTGAAACCAAACGCGCCGATAAAAGTTTTGCCACCCCATCAATGGAAGTCTCAAAACGCGTCTCAAGTGCTTTACTGAAAATGTATAAAGACACACTAAGTGTCGATTTAAGCAATCCAGATTTAACGCTATCGATTGAAATACGCAAACAAGGTGTCTACCTATACAGTGACCGCTACAAAGCAATGGGCGGGTTTCCCGTTGGGATTGCAGGCAAAGGTCTTTTGATGCTTTCAGGTGGTATTGATTCCCCTGTAGCTGGGTATCTTGCGATGAAACAAGGCGTTGAACTTGAAGCAATCCACTTTGAGTCTACCCCGCTGACAAGCATCGAAAGTGTGCAAAAAACCATTGACCTCGTGAAAAAGCTGAGTGTCTATGCACCCAAATCAACCATTAAACTGCATTTAGTACCGTTTACGTCATTGCATCAAGCCATGCTCGAAAACGTCCCAGACCCCTATCAAATCACCATCATGCGACGCATGATGTACCGAATTGCCGATCAATTTGCCGAACTTGACCATATCCCAATACTCGTGAACGGCGAAAGCATTGGCCAAGTGGCCTCACAAACGTTAGAAAGCATCAAAGTCGTGAATGAAGTCACGCATCGTCCTGTCATACGACCTCTCGCGACCATTGATAAAAATGATATTGTCAATCTAGCACGCACGATTGATACGTATTCGGTATCGATACGTCCGTTTGAAGACTGTTGCACCCTTTATACCCCAAACCAGCCAACGACCAATCCAAGAAGCATGTACGCTGTACGCTATGAACGCTTGTTTGATTACAAAACCTTGATCGACGAGGCCGTTCAATCCATTAAAACACTTACCATCACATCAACGAGCTCGATGGATTTAACCCGTCACGGCCTTACGGTCAAAGAAGCCTTAAACGGAGGTGAAAACCATGATCACAAGTCTGAGTAACCCACGCATGAAAGACTACGCAAAATTAACCAAGAAGAAGTACCGCGATGCCACAAACATGTTTATCGTTGAAGGAGAACATTTAGTGATTGAAGCCGCGCGTGCTGGCGTAATCCGTGAAGTGATTGCCTTAAGTAGCCATCCGGACTTTAAACAAGCGACGCTTGTCAACGAAGCGGTCATGAAAAAAATCACCGACACAAAAACGGCCCCACGCATCATTGCAGTATGTAACTTTGCCTTATCGGATACGCTTCATAAGCGCGTTTTGTTGCTTGAAAAAGTTCAAGACCCAGGCAACATGGGAACCTTGTTGCGTAGCGCGCTTGCGTTTAATTTTCGATCGATCATCCTCGATGATTGTGTGGATATTTTAAATCCAAAAGTCTTACGCAGTACACAAGGCGCAATTTTTCACCTTGCGGTCCGTTATACGGATGCCCAAACGTTTAAAAAGACCCATCCTGAATACACCATGATTGCAACAGCAATCACCCAAAAAGGGTCACCAAGTTACCCGAGTGAACCCTTTGTCCTTATGCTCGGAAACGAAGGCCAAGGCCTAGAACCATCCACAGAAGCCTTAGCCGATACAACGGTTCATATTCCCACAGAAACCGTTGAATCCTTGAATGTTGGGGTAGCGGGAAGTATCCTCATGCAAGCCTTGACACAAAAGCGTATTTTTACCACCAAATAAGCCCTTAGGACTTGCATTTTAAGGCGACTTATGATAAGATACCTTTGCATATGTGTTAGAGGAGTGGGTCAATGCCCGCTCTTTTTATTGAAACAGGAGGCAAAATCAATGGAAGCATGGAAACTAAAAATTAAAGAACTCGTCGAAAACATGAACTACTACTTATATGATATTACCTTTGGTCCACGTGAGGGTGAACTTGTCTTAAGCGTTGAAATTGACCACGACGATGGCATCACCATCGACGATTGCGTCAAAGTATCTGACGTGATAAGCACTTACCTTGATGAGGCCGATCCGATTGACTCATCGTATGGGCTTGAAGTGACAAGCGCTGGCGCTGAACGTGAATTGCGCACGTACGATGAAATTAAACGCGCACACGGACACTACGTTTACATTAAAACCTTTGATCAAATTTATGAAGGCACACTTGAAGACGTCACGGAATCAGACATCACCATACGTGAAAAAAACAAACAAAAAACCACTATTTTCATGACGGACATCGAACTGATCCGCATGGCAATCGATTTTTAGGAGGGGCATTATGCAAAGCAAAGAATTCTTCGCCGCATTAAACTTAATCTCAGATACACGCGGACTCGACAAACAAAAAGTGTTGGAAGTCATGGAACGCGGACTCTTAAACGCGGTAAAAAAAGAACTTGATTATAACGAAAACATTAGCATCGAATTTGATGAAGAAAAAGATTCCATTAAAGTTTTTGAAAACTTACTCGTGGTAAAACAAGAACCGGAAAAAGGTGAAATTTCACTCGCTGATGCACGCGAAACACGTAAAACCATCAAAGTTGGTGAAATCTTGACGCGCGAAGTTCGTATTAAAGAATTTGGGCGCATCGCCGCTGTCAGCGTGAAACAAATCTTAACGCAAGGCTTAAAACAACTCGACCGCGATAAGATTTACGAAATCTTTAAAGCCAAAGAGAGTGAAATGGTAAACACCACCATCTCAGCGCTGAATAAAGATTACGTTACACTCGATTTGGGGCATGACCTAGAAACGAGTTTACCACGTAAAGAACTCTTAAAAAGTGATGAAGTACGCATCGATGCAAAACTTAAAGTCTACATCACCAAAGTTGACATGACACCAAAAGGACCAAAAGTCTTTGTGTCACGAAATGATAAAAACCTTGTGAAACGTTTAATCGAACAAGTCACCCCAGAAATTCAAGACGGAACTGTCGAAATCATGGGTCTTGCTCGTGACGCGGGTGACCGCAGCAAAGTCGCTGTCTTCTCACACGATGAACACGTTGATCCAGTTGGGTCAGTCGTTGGGTACAAAGGACAGCGTATCAACGAAGTGCTCGAATCCTTACAAGGTGAACGCGTCGACATTTACGAATGGTCAAAAGACCCTGCAGAACTCATTAAAAACGCTTTAGAACCTGCGAAAATTGTTGCTATTAATCCCAACAAAAAGGATAAAACAGCGATTGTTATTGTGGAGGATAAGCACTTTACAAGCGCGATTGGTTCACGTGGACAAAATGTACGCTTAGCGGCACAGTCAAGTGGATGGAAAATTGATATTAAAAGCATCTCAGATGCGAAAGAACTTGGGCTAAACTACCGCCCATTTAACGAAGAAGACGATGAATAAACCACACAAAGTTCCACTGCGTAAATGCGTCGTTACCCGTGAACAACATCCAAAACAAACACTGATCCGCATCGTTAAAACAAAAGACAACCAAGTCTTTGTCGACCCAAGTGGCAAAATGAATGGACGTGGTGCGTATGTTAAACGTTCACTCGCCGTTGTTGACAAAGCAGAAAAACATAAGATACTTGAAAAACATCTTGGCATCGCTATACCTGACACCATTTTCAATCAATTAAGAACGTTGATTCAAGATGAAGTCTAACGACCAAACCCTAAACCGACTTGGTCTTGCACTCCGTGCCGGACGCATCATCGACGGTGAAGGCCGTGTTCTTCAGGCAATGAGTAAACACCCAAAAGCGATTGTCTTCTTGGCCCAAGATGCAGGCGACAACATTAAAAAAAAGATTTACGACAAAACCACGTATTACCAACTCACACTGAACGAAGATTATTCAAGTGATGAGTTGTCAAAAGCTTTAGGAAAACTCAATCGAAAAGTCGTGATGCTTATTGATCCACGCTTTATCGATTAAATAGAAAGAGGTGATTTTTGATGTCAGATAAAACACGCAAAAAAAACATCAAAAAACAACGAAAAAATCACGAAACACGCACACAGAATATCCCATCAAAACCGAAAAAGACCGAAAAAGGCACAGATGATTCCGTGGTGATTTATAAACCGAACATGACCGTCGGTGATTTTGCAACGGCCTTAAATCGTCCGGTATCCGATGTCATTAAAAAAGCCATGGGACTTGGCATTATGGCAACCCAAAACCAATCACTCGATCGAGATACGGTTGAACTTATTGCCATCGAATATGGCAAAGAAGTCAAAGACGAAGTGGTTACAGATCCAACACGCTTTGAAGAAATCATCCTTGAAGATGATGAATCCATCCTTGTTGAACGCCCACCAGTTGTGACCATCATGGGCCATGTTGACCATGGAAAAACCACGTTACTCGATACGATTCGACATGCCCGCGTCACCGAAGGTGAAGCTGGCGGAATCACACAACACATTGGAGCCTATCAATACGTGAAAGATGGTAAAGCCATCACCTTTATTGATACACCAGGCCATGCTGCATTTACCGAAATGCGTGCTCGCGGAGCCTCAATTACCGACATTACAGTCTTAGTTGTCGCAGCCGATGACGGCGTCATGCCACAAACGCGTGAAGCGATTGATCACGCAAAAGCTGCAGGTTGCCCAATTATTGTTGCTGTGAACAAAATGGATCGCCCGGGTGCAAATCCAGACCGTGTCAAACAAGAACTTTCTGAATTTAACCTGATTGCGGAAGATTGGGGAGGAAACACGATTTTTGTTGAAATGTCTGCGCTCAAAGGCGAAGGCGTTGATGACCTCATTGAAATGCTTCTGCTCACCGCAGAAGTTGAACACTTTACCGCAAACCCAAAACGCTTGGCAAGTGGGACGGTTATTGAAAGTAAACTCGACAAAGGCCGTGGACCTGTTGCAACGTTACTCGTTCAAAATGGAACCTTAACCGTTGGCGATATCATCGTTGTTGGTGACACATACGGAAAAGTCCGTACCATGGAAAATGATCTTGGCCAAGCCCTTGATGCGGCTAGCCCAAGTACCGCTGTTGAGATTACTGGATTAAGCGACGTGCCTCAAGCAGGAGACCGTTTTATGGTCTTTAGCGATGAACGTGAAGCGCGTCAAATTTCTGAACAACGTACCCACCGTACATGGAAAGAAGAACACGGCGTGTCAAAAGCCATGTCACTTGATGAAATGTTTGCAAACGCTCAAGAAGGCGAAACGAAACATTTACGTATCGTGGTTAAAGGCGATACCCATGGCTCAATAGAAGCCTTAAAATCATCCCTTGAAACGATTACCGTTGAAGGGGCCGATGTTGAGATTATTCGTGCAAGTGTCGGGACCATCACCGAAACCGATGTCACCCTTGCGCTCGCTTCAGGTGCGATTATTCTTGGGTTTAACGTCCGTCCAAGTTCGGCCGTCCGTGAGACAGCCGTCGAAAAAGGCGTCGACATTCGACTCTACAACATTATTTATAAAGCCTTAGAAGATATTGAAATGGCCATGACTGGATTACTCGACCCAGAGTTTAAAGAAATTGTCACCGGTCAAGCTGAAGTTCGTGAAACATTTAAAGTATCCCGTGTTGGAACGATTGCTGGATGTTATGTCACTGATGGGTACATCAAACGCGACGCGATGGTTCGTGTATTGCGTGAGGGCGTTGTCGTTTACGAAGGCAAACTGGCAAGTTTGAAACGTTTCAAAGATGATGTAAAAGAAGTGCGTCAAGGCTTTGAATGTGGTATTATGGTAGAAAACTATAACGACATCAAAAACGGTGACGTTATTGAAGCATCCGTTATGAAGGAGGTCGTTCGTTAAGATGTCAAAACATGCAAGAACTGAATCAACAATTATGCGAAGTTTAACACGCATTTTGCGTGAAGATGTTAAAGACCCCGCTGTAGGCTTTGTCACATTGACAGCTGTCAAACTGACAAACGACTTATCGTACTTAACTATTTACTACACTGCCCTCAATGCGGACAAAAGAACCGCCACTGAAAAAGCGCTTGAACGGTCAAAAGCGTACATTCGTACCACGCTTGGCAAACACGTTCAACTGCGTAAATTACCAAATTTAGTTTTTAAATACGACGAATCCCTTGATCGTGGAAACAAAATTGAATCAGGCCTTAAAGACGTCCTAAAAGACGATAAATAAAAGTAAGTAAAGCGACTCTTGTCGCTTTTTTACTTTCAAAAAAAATGCTATAATTAAGCAAACACTCGGAGGTGAAGCGAGGATGAAGGATAAACTGAAACTTGTACCCCAAAAACCAGGCTCTTATCAAATGATTGATGTTTATGGAAACATCATCTATGTTGGCAAAGCCAAAAATCTTAAAAATCGTCTCACCACCTATTTTACAGGATCCCATGACTACAAGACCACCAAAATGGTTCAATCCGTCAATACCTTTGAATACATTGTCACCAATACCGAACTCGAAGCTTTAATCTTAGAAATTGATCTCATTAAAAAACATCAACCTCGATACAATATATTACTCACTGACGATAAATCGTACCCGTACATTGAAATCACCAACGAGCGTCACCCTAAACTGGTGATTACCCGAACCTTATCCAAAACAAAAAAACACCTCTTTGGGCCTTACCCAAACGTAAAAGCAGCCAGAGACACACTCGATTTATTGCATAAACTTTACCCACTAAGAAAATGCCATAAATTACCAAAAGAACCTTGTCTATACTATTACTTAGGGCAATGTTTAGCGCCGTGTATTCACAAAGTTGACCCTTCAACTTACCGTGAAATCAGCAAAGAAATTACCGCCTTCTTAAAAGGCGATACACGAAAGATTGTCCAAGAACTCAAACAAAAAATGCATGATGCTAGTGATGTGCTCGAATTTGAACGTGCCCAAGAATACAAACACACCATTGATGCGATTGAAACCACCACGACAAAACAAGCGGTAAACTTACGCGATTT
Source organism: Candidatus Izemoplasma sp. (assembly GCA_007131405.1). Lineage (GTDB taxonomy): Bacteria > Bacillota_I > Bacilli_A > Izemoplasmatales > Izemoplasmataceae > SLQR01. The sequence goes on along the minus strand of SLQR01000094.1, from coordinate 11,810 downwards.
AGTCGATCGTGATTTAATTGGTATTACCCACGACGACCATCATGTGGCGTTAAATATTTTCTTCGTACGCAATGGAAAAATTGTGGCACGTGATCAAAAACTGATGGCGTATTACTTAGAACCGCTTGAACCCGCACTTGAGTATTTAATGCAATTTTATCAAAACTACCCCATTCCAAGTGAAATATTAACCAATGAACTTGACCTGCTCAACCCAATAGAAAAGCTTTTTAAAACCACCATTAAAGAACCGATTCGTGGCGAAAAGAAAGCCTTGCTTGACCTTGCTGTGTTAAACGCAAAAGAACAATTAAGTGCCCAAACAGAACACATCAAACAGCAAACTGAAAAAACCTTTGGCGCCCTTGATGAACTGGCGGAACTAATAAACATTCCAACACCTTATCACATCGAAGCCTTTGATAACTCTCATTTATTTGGCACCTACCCAGTCAGCAGCATGGTGGTTTTTAAAAACGCCGTCCCCAGCAAAAAGGATTACCGCAAATACAAACTTGATGAATCGAAACCGCAATCGGGTGACACCGAGCAAATGGAAGAAGTGTTGTATCGACGTTATCAGCGCTTACTTTATGAAGATCAAAAACCACCGGATTTAATCATCGTTGATGGTGGCATTCACCAATTAAATACTGCCAAAAAAGTGCTTGCCGCACTCGACTTAGCGATTCCACTTGCTGGGCTTGCCAAAAACGCGCAGCACAAAACACATTATTTAATTGACGATAAAGATCGTGAAATCGAACTTGACCCTCACTCAAAAGTCTTCCGTTTGCTTGCGTTTATTCAAGAAGAAGCCCATCGCTTTGCCGTTAACTTCCATAAAGATTTACGCAGTAAAGGCGTTTACGCAACTATACTCGATACCATAGAAGGTGTTGGGGAACAGACAAAGAAAAAACTTTTGCAGACGTTTAAAACCATTGATCAAATGCGTAAAGCCGATGATACGGCGTACCAAAAACTTGGCATACCGAAAAAAACCATTAAAAATATCAAAGAAGCACTAAATAAGAATAGCATAGGGGATTGACATGAAAAAAACATACGGAAAAATTGTAAAAATCGATGCAAATAAACGCATTATTTATCTTCGCCGACGCAACCGCATCATCGAACTCTACATGCAGCGTGCGATGTTCAATCAGTTCATCAAATATCTTATTGTTAATCACTACATCGTGGCTTACGTCAAAGAGCGTGAAAACCCAGCAAAACCGTATCAAAAATACACTATTTCTGACCTGATTAAGATTACCAAAAACACTCGTCGTAAAACCGTGACCTTATTTAGTCATGATCGCCTCTCTAGCCAAACAAAACAGTTTATAAATACCTTGAAAAACAAGCTATTTTTAGACCTTGAGATGAGTATGCATCCGTATCATTTTCAAAAAGACTTTGTTCAAGAGATCATCCAAGCGGGCTACGTGCTTGTCGATGAAAACGATCAAGTAATCCAAAAATACATGGCATTTATTAAACCTGCGCGCCATAAAAAACTGACAAAACGCACCCTAAAATTTCTTGATTTATCTCAAGACGATGTCGATAAAGGCATCGAATTTGAAACCTTTTACAACCATTTCATACAACTGCTTAACGACTATCAACCGGCGGTTATTGTTTGGGGTAAAAATGATCATCTTGCGCTCAATGAAACCGCCGAAGTGAATGACCTACCTGCAGTAAGTGAAACCACCCGCTTTGTGAATCTACTGAATCTTCACAAAAATATTTTTCGATTAAAAAACGATTTAGGGTTGCTTAAAGCCTATAATCTATACGGCCATGAAAGCGACGATCAGCGCCACGATGCCTTAGAAGATGCACAAATGACGATGAAAATCTTTAATGGATTTAAACAGTATTTAAACGAAAAAATCACTGTAGACGTCTCTGAACTTATGTAATTTACTTGTGTAAACGCTAATCTATCGATACAATAAAAGTAGCAATGGAAGTGGAGGGGATTCGATGAAAGAAAAACTTAATAACCTTCATCATGAGACATTCAGCACAAACCCAAGTCATACCTATTTTGTTCCAGGACGCATAAACCTAATGGGTGAACAAGCCGAAGAAATGGGTTGTGACACTTTGTCCATAGCTATTGATAGAGGCTATTATCTTGGGTTAAGCTTTGGAAAAGAAAAGCGCCTTCAACTTAACTGTGAAGGTTGTTTTGCCTTTACCCATGAATTTGAACTCAATAAAAGTAAGGACTACAATCCCGAAAAAGCCCTTGAAAACAATGTTCAGGGTGTCCTCAACAAACTGCTTAAAGAAGGCCATACATTTGATCAAGGCCTAGATATAAGCATTGTAACGGATTTTCCAGGACCACACGGGTTTGCGCAAACACCCGCCTTTACCTATGCCGTCATGTTCGCGCTAAACGATGCCTGTGATTTAGGGATCTCAAACAATAAACTCGTTCGTTTTACCGATACCGTATTTAAAGAGTATCTAGGGTCGATGACACGCCTTCATGACCTAATGACAATAGCCTATAGTAAAGCGAATCATGCAACATACATTCAAGGAAAAACAAAAGACGTTGAGTTGATTCCTTATTCCTTTAAAGCCAATCAGCTTTATGCCTTTTTCCCAGATAAGGTTCATGATGATAAGCTTGAAAAATACAAACGCCGCTTACGCTCGGCAAAAAATGCAACGATGCATTTTGACGATATTCGTCCGATTCGCACCTTATGTGAGTTTCCATACGATTTATTTAACCGCTTTAAAAGTCAACTTCATGATGAAGAAGAACGCAGCGTCGCCGAACACATCATCTTTGAACATGACCGTGTTAAAAACGCAAAAGACGCGCTCCAAGATAACGACCTTGATTGGTTTATCGAATACATGAACCAATCTCAAAAATCATTAAACCTTCTGTTTGATTTATCAACCAACGACTTAAATCTAATTGTCGATCACACGATGGTTAATGAAGCATTATGCTCACGCATCAGCAACCGCACAACGTATAAACTCGTGGTTACACTGTTTAAGGAACCCCAACAGGAAACCCAACTTCGAGACCTTGTAAAAGAGTATGAGAAACTTTATAAGAAGAAACTTCATATTTTAGACATACAAAGTGCCGATGGGGCCCATAAATACTAAAAAATCCTCTTAGAAAGAGGATTTTTTTTAAATGGTTTTAATGACAGGTAAAATCATCGGATTTCGTTCTGTTTTCGCATAGATGTGATCGTTAAGTAACTTAATAATATCACGTTTTAACTGGGATACATTCACTGATTTTGCTTTCGCTATTTTATCTTCAACAAGGTTAAGGACCATGTCACTTATTTCATTGGTGAGAACCGTGTGATCGCGCATATAGACGAATCCGCGTGACATAATGACCGGTTTTCCAATGATGTGTTTATTCTCAGGATCAATTGTGACAATCGCACTGAGTAAGCCATCTTCACTTAATATTTTTCGGTCGCGTAAAACCACATTACCAACATCGCCAATGCCTTTCCCATCGATGTAGACGCTGCCTGCTTGAATGCTAGTTGCAACGCGTGCTGAATCTTTGGTAACGGCGAGCACTTGACCATTGTCAAGCACAAACTCATTGCCACGTTTAACCCCGCATTGAATGGCGGTTTCCGCATGCGTTTTTAGCATGCGATGCTCACCATGAATCGGCATAAAGAACTTCGGTTTAATCAGTTTTAACATAAGTTGAAGTTCCATGCGTGCACCGTGACCTGACGTATGGGTATCCGTGAGAGGTGAATGCGTGATTACATTGGCTTCACGTTTAAAGAGCTGGTTGATGGTTTTTGAAATGCTTGCTTGATTCCCTGGAATTGGACTTGATGAGAAGATAACGGTATCCCCTGGGATAATTTTAATGTCACGGTGTGTGCCATTTGCAATACGCGATAAAGCCGCAAAAGGTTCACCTTGTGACCCTGTGCTAATAATGGTAATTTCATTTGCTTTAAAGTGACGCAAGGCACGCGAACCGACAAACGTTCCATGAGGGGCTTTAATGTAGCCCATTTCTTGTCCAACTTCAATTGTACGTTCCATGCTGCGTCCAAAGACGGCAATCTTACGGTTCGTCGCAATACTTGCTTCAACAAACTGTTGAACACGATGGATGTTTGAGGCGAATGTCGCAATAATAACACGGCCTTCAATTTTTGTGAAAAGTTCTTTAATGCTTTCACTAACGGTGGTTTCACTTTTGGTGAAAGCGTCGAGTTCAGCATTGGTTGAATCACTTAATAAAAGCAACGTATCACGTTGACCTAGCTTGGCCATTTTTGCGTAGTCTGCATCCGGTCCTGTTGGTGTAAAATCAAACTTGAAATCGCCTGTATGGACAATATTCCCCTCAGGCGTTCTCACCACGACGCCGAATGAATCCGGAATCGAATGATTGGTACGGAAAAACCCTACACTGAGTTTGTCAAAACGAATGATATCCGATTCAAAGTACTCAAGTAAGTTATACTGTATTCCTCGATGTTCTTGCATTTTGTTCTTGATGAGCCCAATGGCTAATCCGTTGGCGTAAATTTTTGGTATTTTGATATGACGTAAAAGCCACGGAATACCACCGATATGGTCTTCATGACCATGGGTAATAACCAGCGCTTTAATTCTATCTTGATTTTCTTGCAAATAGGTATAGTCTGGAATGACGTAATCAATTCCGAGTAAAAATTCATCGGGAAACATAATTCCCGCGTCAATGATTAAAATCTCGTTTTGATATTCCACACAATACATGTTTTTTCCAACTTCACCAAGACCGCCTAATGCAAAAACACCAACTTCATGTTTTTGTAAACTTTGCTGTTGCATTATGGTGTCCTCCTAAAAATGTATCGATTTTTTCTATGCTTATTATATCTTATTTAGCACGATAAACCAATGCTTATGTGTTATAATTTTTTTGAAGGTGATACTATGAACGCCAAAAAAATCGTGTTTTTTGATATTGATCACACTATTTATGATCCAATACGTAAAACAATCCCCAAAGCAACGCAAGAAGCTTTTGAAAAACTTTCACAAAAAGACGATGTTGTGATCGCCATTGCGACCGGTCGTGCTTTTTATATGCTCGATATTATTGACTCATTAAAACCGTATATCGAAGTTTACATTACGATTAATGGACAAGTCATTGTTCATAAAAATAAAGTTATTTACGAAAAACCTTTAGATAAAGCCACCATTAATACCGTAAAAAATGTATTTCACAAACATCAACTCGTCTATGGATGCATCGGCATTGAACACCAAGCAATTAACCGTATTGATGAAGACGCCGTGAGGATGTTTGAGGAAGCATGCATGCCACTCCCTATAGAGGATGCTCGATTTGATCAGCATGCGAAAGTCTATCAAATGTGGGCCTTTGCGGACTCACTCACCTTTGAACGCGTTCAACAAGACTTGCGTGATTATCAGCTCGTTTCTTGGTTAAGTGATGGCTTTGATGTTGTGCTTGCCGACCAAAGCAAAAAAGACGGCATCAAACGGGTTTTAAAGCACCTTGATATTCCTCTTGAGCAGGCGTATGCATTTGGTGATGGTGAAAACGATATTGAGATGCTTGAATACATCCCACATTCGTTTGCCATGGGCAACGCCAAAGACCATATTAAGCATCGCGCGACGCACACTACTGAGCGTTACGATGAAGGTGGTATTTATAACGCCTTAATTAAAATGAAATTGATTGACGAGTAGGAGGGACAATGTGATTGCAGTTATTTATGTTGATGTCGAACACCAAGCCGTAGATCAAGGCTATGATTACCGCGTTCCTGAACATCTCGAATCGATTATCGCGATTGGTCAACGGGTAAAAGTTCCCTTTGGTCCGCGTAAAATCACAGGCATCGTGGTCGACTTACAATCAACTTCACAAATCGGTAAATTGAAGACGGTCATCGATATCGTCGATGTGACCCCGGTTTTTTCGTCTGAACTTATGACCCTTGCGGCCTTGTTAAGTGAACGATACGCCACCCCAAGAATGCTTTATTTAAATGCGATGTTGCCAAGTGGCATGCGCATGGTTTATAACACAGAACTTTATACGGATTCTCTAACCGACCTACCAGAATCATTAAAACCGCATTTTAACACAAAAGGCAAAGCCACCATGAACGATGCCTTAAAAACCAACCTTCCACTTATTAAAGACTTAATCGAACAAGGTAAACTTGAACAACGCGCGATTATTAAACAAAAGCAAAGTGCGTTAACCATTCCTTATGTGCATCTCGTTAACCATGAAACGGTTAAGGGCACGAAACAGCAAAGCATTCTGGATTACTTAAAAGCGCACAGTCCTTTGCCGAAAAAAGACCTTCTTGAATCAACCAGTAGCAGTTCGACTACGCTAAAGAGTCTTGAAGAAAAAGGCCTTGTTCGCATTGTGCCAAAAGAGCAACTACGCGAACTTAAAAGCTTATACGCCATCAAAGAACGCAACATTACCTTAAGTCCGGAACAACAAAACGCGGTCGATACGGTGTTGTCAACTGCCCATCAATGTGACACCTATTTACTGCATGGCGTGACCTCAAGTGGAAAAACCGAGGTCTACATTGAACTCGCCAAAGCGATGGAAAGCAAAGGAAAAACCACCATCATCTTAGTCCCGGAGATCAGTTTAACCCCTGCCTTGACCGCGCGATTTAAATCCGTTTTTGCAAAACGTGTGGCGGTTTACCATAGCGCGATGAGCACCGGAGAACAATACGACAGTTGGCGCCGCATTAAACGCAAAGAAGCATCTGTGATTATCGGTGCACGCAGTGCGATTTTTGCCCCTACAGAGAATCTTGGACTCATTATCATGGATGAAGAACACAGTGATTCGTACATTCAAAGCGACAACCCAAAATACGAAACCCGCGAAATCGCACAAAGTAGGGCAAAGCATCACAGCGTACCACTTGTGCTTGGAAGCGCCACCCCATCGGTTGAAAGTTACTATTACGCCCAACAAGGAACCTACACCTTACTTGAATTAAAAACACGGGCGTTAGACAGTACCATGCCGAGTATCCGTCTTGTCGACATGAAACAGGAATTTTTAAAGGGCAATAAAACCTTCTTCTCAGAAACCTTGCAAAAAGCCATGGATGACCGCATCCAAAAAGGCGAACAAACGCTTATTTTAATCAATCGCCGTGGCCATGCAAACTTTGTTTTATGCCGATCATGCGGGCAGACCATTGAATGCGATGCGTGTGATGTCACGATGACGTATCATCACCGCGATCATAAACTTAAATGCCATTACTGCAACCACGAAAAACCGATGCCAAAAACCTGTCCGAATTGTGACAGTCCACACATACGCTACATGGGCATTGGGAGTGAACGGGTTGAACAAGCACTGCAAGCACGCTATAAAGATGCAACCATCACCCGCATGGACCGCGACACAACCCAAACAAAAAATGCCCATGAAATCCTCTTGCACCAGTTCGAAGAGGACGGTGATTTTTTGGTCGGAACACAAATGATTTCCAAAGGCCTTGATCTTGAAAAAGTAACACTGGTTGCTGTTTTAAGTGCAGATATGTCACTCTTTGTGCCAGATTATTACGCCAAAGAAGAAACCTTTAGTTTGTTGACCCAAATGGCAGGACGCGCTGGAAGACGAAAACAAAAGGGTGAAGTAATCATTCAAGCCTACCATCACAATCACCCCGTTTTAGACGATGTCCAACAGCACAACTACCAGCATTTTTATGAACAAGAAATTGCGATGCGTCAAAAGGCACAAATTCGACCGTTTAAAAAAATGCTCGCGTTGACCATTACCCATGAAAAAAGCAACGAAGCGCTTAAAAAAGCGACAAGCATCAAAACGATTTTTTCACGGGAACTGTCTGCACAAGCACGCATTATTGGACCAATAAAACCAAAAATGCATCGCCTGAATAATCGATACCGCATGCATGTGTTGATAAAATACGACGACGAACCGACACTCACCGAACTGATTAATCAAATCGTTAAAAACCTTGACCATAAACAGTTTACCATTCAGCTTGACTATCACCCACGCATCATTTAGAAAGGAGCATGATTATGAACATTGTCTTTATGGGTACCCCTGATTTTAGCGTTCCACTTTTAGAAGCCTTACATGAGCGTTACACCATCAAACTCGTGGTGACACAACCTGATATGCCAAAAGGACGCAAACGCATCCTCACTGCGCCCCCAATTAAAGAAAAAGCCGAAGCGCTTGGCCTTGATGTTTACCAACCTGCTTCAATTAAACAAGCGTATCAGCCCATTCTTGATGCCTCACCAGACATCATCGTGACCGCCGCTTACGGGCAAATAATTCCCGATGTTTTGCTTGAAACACCCCCACATAAAGCCATTAATGTGCATGCATCACTCTTACCTGCTTTACGTGGTGGTGCCCCAATTCAACGCGCCATTGAACGCCGTCACAAAGAAACTGGCATCACGATTATGCGCATGGCAAAAAAAATGGATGCCGGCGACATCCTCATCCAACGTACTCTCACCATCCGTGAGGATGAAACAGGTTCGAGTCTATTTAACCGCTTATCACACCTCGCTAAAGATCTCCTCATTGATTCGCTGCCTAAAATTATCGATGGCACCTTAACCCCAAGCCCTCAAAATCACGAAGAAGCAACCTATGCCTACACCTTAAAAAGGGAAGAAGAACGTTTAGATTTTAACCAATCAGTGTTGGATTTAGACGCAAAAATTCGAGCCTTTTATGAAACACCCAATACGTATACCACTATCAATGGGCAGAAACTTAAAGTTATAAAAGCCCGCATCCATACGTGTTCAAACTTTCTAAAAAACCACGCGGAAGAAGCCAATGGAACCGTGATTAAAACACTCGATGACGGCGTTGTGATTAAATGCTCAGACGGCGCGCTTGTGCTGACTCGTGTGCAATTAGCTGGGAAAAAACCAATGACTGCAAGTGAGTTCATGCGTGGTCTTGGCAAAAGATTGCTTGATAAAGGCGTTGTTCTTGGTAATTAAGGACAAAGCGACTTTATCTTTAATGGAAAAAATGCTATAATTGTATATTAATTACTTAAAGGAGAATCGAATATGAAAAAACGTGCATTATTTAGCCGTGATGAAATGCTTGAAATGAACATTAAAACCCTGAAAGAACGCGGTGTAAACGTTGATGACATCGCCGAAATTGCGCATATGCAACAATCCAAATGGAGCGACGATATTTCGATGAAAGACTGTGTGGGTTCCGTTGAAAAAATCTTATCACTACGTGATACCTTCCATCTCTTGCAACTCGGGGCTGAAATCGACCGATTAACCGAAGAAAACCTAATTCGTGAACCCATTCGCCAAATTCTTCATGAAGACCTTGGGATGTTTGGCATTGACGAACTCTTTGGGCTTGAACTTGCTGGCCTTTATGGAACCATAGGAAAAACCAATTTTGGGGACATTGATGTCAATAAACCCCTAATTGTTGCACGTTTAAATTCAGACGGAAAAGGCACAAAAGCAATGTGCCACACCTTCCTTGACGATATCGTAGGCGCAATCGCAGCCGCTGCATCAACACGTGTTGCACAAATGACCAACGAACGCGAAGCACTGAAAGACCCTACGTACCAAGAAATTAAACTCGACTTTGATTTATAGGAAGTGAGCACATGGTGAAACACGAAAAAAACCTTGATGATTTTTTCAAAAAAGCCGATAAAGATCCAAAAGAACTCGATGAATACGTTGAAAAAGTTAGCAAAGGTGTCGACCCCAACAAAACCACACGCCTCGATAAAATCGCCATGTTTTTTAGAAGCAATGTCGATCGAATAAAGGCGTACTCAACAAAAAATCCCGACAAGAAAGTTTCGAACTTTCGTCGGCGTTTTCGTGTGTTTTATCGCAGGCTATTTAAAAAAGCCGCCGATAAATTTAATTTTGAATCGGGTGTCGATATTCTTGATGACACCAGTGTTCTTTATCGACGCAACCGTGTCATCAAAAACATCTTAATTTTAACGAACATTGTGTTCTTAATCTTCACCTCCATTGGAAGCGAAAATCCCAACTATATTTTGATCTTCGGATTTGGGATAATAATGTTTGCCATAAACACCACCTTAAAACGCATCATTAAAGAACAACCGCGGACACTTCTGAAACAACAAATGGCGATGTATATTGCCAGTGTCTATATAGTTTTAGCGGCCTTTGGTGTCTACATTAAACTGCGTGTTGGTGTTACAGACGATGGGGTTGGGTTGTCGATTTCACAAGCCGGTTACGTGCTTATTTATTTTGCGCTTGTGGTGGTCGCTTTATACCAAGACCCTAAACTTTTGCGTTTCTTATTTAAATGGGTGCTTGTGTTAATGACGGTTATTCATGTCTTTATTATGCATCCACTATTTGGTCACGAACACGCCACATCATTTACAAGACTGTATGAATATTTGGTGTTTGAACGACCCGATATTACCATTGATATTGTCTTAAGGACCTTGGTCTTAATCATCTTTAATATCGCGCTTTACTCATCCGTTGCGATTGGTGAAATGATGAACTTAAAACGAAAAGAAGAACTGGTTAAACGTCGCGACATGGAAAACGACTTCAAAGCCGTCGTTGGTGATGTCTTTGATGTCATTGGCGTATTTAATAGCCATTCACTAAATGAAGACCAATCCAGTGCACATCGTGTCGCAGAAATTGCTTCCCGTTTAGGGAATGTCCTCGGACTTAGCCCAAATGTGTGTACGGAAATCTTCGAATACTCAAAGATTCACGTTGACCGTGTATCGGATTTATCGATTATTGAGTATGAAAACAAAGATGTCTTGAACGAACGCGACTATCAAATTATTCGTGACAAAACGATTCTTGGTAGTGTTATTATTAAACGCATGCAACTAAATCAAAAAAGTGAAGACATAATTCGCGCCCATTTTGAAAAAACCGTTGACCGTACGTTTACCGAACGCATGAAACGTGTTCAACGTAGTCAAGAAGGACAAATTATCTTAGTAGCAGAAATGTATGAAATTCTTAGGCAAGCACGAAATTACAAAACAGCATTGACCCATAAGCGTGCTGTGGAACTTTTAGAACTTGAGTTTAAAGAGTATTTTGAACCGTATATTCTTGACCGATTCTTAAAATACAGCAGTGAATTTGAAGATTATTACCAACGCTTTAAAATGAAAATGGCGTAAAGGAGGGTCCATATGTTATACGATATATTAAGTGTGTATGTTTTAAATCTATTTTGGATATTTATTATCAATAACATCATTCTAATTGTCTTTGTTGCCTTAATTATTGGCTATGGTTTTTACATTCGCAACAAACTGTTTACCATTTGGCAACAAGTGTCCCGTCTTGAAATCACCTTCCATGCCAAACTGTTTGAGACCGTTAAACTCTACCAAGAACAGAGCCATATCCTTGAACATTACTTAAGTTTTAAGTTTATAGAATCCTTTAAAACAGCCGATAGTAAACGTTTGAGACATCATACACTCTCCGATCGCCAAAAATTGTTTAAAGCGATGCAAAAAATGTATGGAGAAATTTATCAAAACGAAGAACTCAATTATGAACCGTTAAAACGTCAATTTGAGAGTCTTCAACAATGTCGTTTGAAGTACAATTCAAAAGTCATTTTGTACAACCAAAAAATTCATACGTTTCCAACAAAAATATTTGCAAAACGCATGAGATTTTTACCAAAAGATTACTTCGGATAAGCGTGCCCATGG
>SLQR01000001.1 GCA_007131405.1 Candidatus Izemoplasma sp. | reverse complement strand
TTTTTTTATAAATTAAATAGTTAATTATAAAAGTTATTAATTGCATTGACACGGACATGTGCGTTCGTTATAATTGCCATGTATCGAAAATACAATTTTATAAAAATTACAAAAAAGGAGTTACCTCATGAGAAAAGTATTCTTATTGCTTTCTGTGATGACTGTTGGTATGGTACTCAGTGCTTGTCAATTGGGTATTAATCGCTCAGATAATGCGATTACAGTCTTTTCAGAAAGACATTATGAAGCTGACCGTGCGCTCTATGATTTATTTGAAGAACGGACGGGGATTCAAGTTAATTTAGTGCGTGATGGTGCGGACCCACTGTTAACGCGTTTAGAAAACGAAGGCGAAGATACAATAGCCGATGTTTTAGTGATTGCGGACGCAGGTGGACTCGTTCGTGCAAAAGACCGTGGACTTTTACAGACGATGGATAGTCCGTTTTTAGAAGATACTGTGCCCGAGCACTTGCGTGATGCTGATAACTATTGGGTTGGGTTAACAAAACGTGCACGGGTGATTGTGTATCATCCAGACCGCGTGCATGAAAGTGAGTTGTCAACCTATGAAGCACTTGCTGAAGAGGAATGGTCAGGACGTGTGGTTACTCGTCAAGCATCGAATATTTACAACCAAAGCTTAATGGCTGCGTTGATCGAAGCAATTGGCGATGAGCAAGCGTATCAATTTGCGCAAGGCTTAGTGTCAAACTTTGCCGAAAGCCCATCTGGAAATGATCGTGCTCAAGCCAGTAAAGTTCTTCAAGGCACTGCCGATGTTGCCATCATGAACACCTATTATTTTGGCATTATGTTAAACAGCGGTGAAGATTGGCAAATTGAAGCCGCCAACACGTTAGCCATTTTCTTCCCAAATCAAGAAACGACTGGCACGCATATTAATGCGAGTGCGATTGGGGTTACCAAACATGCACCAAACCCAGAGGCCGCTCAAGCGTTTATTGAGTTTTTGCTGAGTGAAGAAGCGCAATCGTATATCACGAATAATACCTATGAATACCCGATAAACCCCAATGTTGAATTGCCAGCATTGCTTCAATCATGGGGTAACTTTAAAGAAATGCAGATTAATATAGAAGCGCTCGGCAAATACAATAACCGAGCGAAGGAGATCATGGACCAAGTCGGTTGGGACAATTAGAAATGTTGTGTAAATATGCTTAGACGAATAAAATCAAAATTAAACCTATTTACAGTCACAAGTATCATCGCGGGATTGCTTATTATCATCCCGCTTTTGAATATTTTCGTCGAACTTACGGCGCCGGCTTCGGATGCATGGATTCATATTCGTACGTATTTGCTTGGTCGCTATTTACGCAATACCTTCGTTCTTATCTTCTATGTTTCAATACTTTCTGCATCGCTTGGCTTTTTTGCCGCTTACGTCATTACCCGTTATGAGTTTAAAGGCCGAAAACTTTTGAGTTGGATGCTTATCTTGCCGCTTGCGGTGCCATCGTACATTATGGCGTACGTTTATGGGGATATGACAAGTTATTCAGGGACCGTATCCCGTTTCTTTCGCAGCATTGGGTATGATGGGTACATTAATGTCATGACAATGCAAGGTGCGGTGATTATTTTTACCTTAACGTTATATCCGTATGTGTATATGATGGTTCGCAGCGCACTGCAAAAACAAAGCGCATCCTTTATTGAAAGTGCCCGTCTCTTAGGGGCGTCGAAATGGAAAGTGTTTTGGCGCGTGGTTTTACCACTCGCACGACCGGCACTTGTCGCAGGAACCTTGCTTGTGGTGCTTGAAACGTTAAACGATTATGGGCTTGTAGAGTATTTTAATGTTCAAGTCTTTAGTTTTGCCATCTTTAATGCTTGGTTTTCGTTTGGGGATGTGATTAGTGCGATTCGTTTAAGTGCGATCTTAATGCTTATTGTGTTTGGTATTGTTTTCTTAGAACGAGCGATTCGTGGTCGAAGACGCTACAATCTACACAGCAAAACCCGACCTGTTGAACGCGTTGAACTAAAAAACAGTCAAAAAATCTATCCAGTACTCCTGTGGATGGTCCTTGCGTTTGGGTTTGTGATTCCTGTGTTGCAGCTTTTGTGGTTTACCCGATTTGCCAACAATACACTGTTTAACATTGAGATGATGTATTTGATTGTAAATTCAATATCAATTGCTGTGTTTGCGACATTTATCATTGTCGTTATTGCGATTATGCTTGCAAACTTTAATCGCGGAAGAGCAAGCAGTTTTAAGAAAAGTTGGCTTAAAATAACCAATCTTGGTTACGCGATTCCTGGGGCAGTTTTAGCCATCGCGGTGCACATGTTTTTTATCGATCTTGATCACATGTTTTATCCGCTATACCGCTTCGTGAATCCTGAAACCGGACGACTTGTTTTAAGTTTAAGCCTATCGATGCTCGTGTTTGCCTATGTTTTACGCTTCATGGCGATTGGCTATAACAGCATTGAAGCGAGTTACGATAAAATTGGTGAATCTTTCACCGAAGCCGCTTACGCACTCAAATCAAGTAAGATTAAAACCTTATGGACCATTGATTTACCACTCATCAAAACGGGCCTCTTGAGTGCGGCCATTATAGTTTTTATAGACATCATCAAAGAGTTGCCGTTAACGCTTATATTAAGACCAACCAATTACAACACCATGGCCACCATCGTGCATGAGTATGCCAGCGATGAAATGCTTATTGAAGCAAGCATTCCAGCACTCGTCCTTATTGCCGTTGCGAGCCTAATGATTTATATATTAACCCACGCGAAACAGAAACGAGGTGCAGCAAATGTACGTAAAAATTGAAAGTTTACAATTTGGGTATGTTAAAGATGAACAAGTTATTAACGATGTATCCTTATCCATGAAAGAAGGCGAGATTGTGGCCATCTTAGGAAGCAGTGGTTCAGGAAAAAGTACTTTGCTTCGCATTTTAAGTGGACTCGAGATGCCGAACAAAGGTGAAATTGTAATCAACGAAGAAACCTTATGCGCAACCCAAGTGTACATTGAAGCGGAAAAACGCGAAGTTGGAATGGTCTTTCAAGACTATGCCTTATTTCCGCATATGAATGTCGAAAAAAATATTGCTTTTGGATTATCCCGACTCCCGAAAAGTTGCCGTAAAGCCCGGGTAAAAGAAATGCTAGAACTTGTTAGCATGGAAGAAAAAATTGATGCTTATCCTCATGAACTCTCAGGAGGACAACAACAACGCATTGCTTTAGCTCGTGCTTTAGCGCCTAAGCCGAGCATATTATTGCTCGACGAACCGTTTTCGAATCTTGATACGGATCTAAAACTAAAAATCCGTCAAGAACTTAAAATGATTATTAAGAAAACGCATATGACAAGCATTTTCGTCACCCACGATTATGAAGATGCCCATGATATTGCGGATCGTATTATTTATTTAGAAAACGGTCGCATCGTGGATGAAATCGTGATGGAACACAATCAACAAAACACACAATAACCACTTTAAAAGTGGTTATTTTTTTAATAATTGTGTATAATAAGAAATTAATGATGAGTATGGGGTGATTCAATGGACATCGAACGCATGCGTATATTTGACACGGACGCGTTAAAAAAACTGTATGATTCGGTTGGCTGGGTAAACTATTTAAAGGATTTGCATCAATTTGAAGCAATGTTTCAATCCGCAATGGCGGTTTATGGAGCCTATGAAGCGGAAAAACTTGTCGGTGTACTTCGACTGGTTGGGGATAACGCCCACATTCTTTATGTTCAAGACATTGTTGTCGATCCTGAATACCAAGCACGTGGGATCGGAAAAGCACTGATGCTTAAAGGGCTTGATGATTTCAAGCATGTCCGTCAAAAAGTATTAATAACGGATATGGATGATTCGCATGTTCATGCTTTTTATGAATCGCTAGGGTTTAACCGAAGCCAAGATAAAAACATTGTTTGTTATGTGAAATTCGATTGAATTTCACTTTTTTCATTTCTTTATTGTGTAGCACACAAAAACAAGGTATACTATTAGTGTGTTAGACACAATAAAGGAGGATACAATGAATACTCAATTTAAACGCGGCGTCGTTGAAATGCTTGTGTTAAAGGTCGTAAAAGATCAACCGCGATCGAGTTATGATGTCATCGATACCTTGTCGAAGCGGATTGATGTCAATGAAAACACGGTGTATCCGATTTTACGGCGACTCACAAAACAAGGCTATTTTGAAACGAAAACGCAGGCATCACTTGTTGGGGCACCGAGGAAAGTGTATTCGATCACAGGCATTGGCGAGCAAAAACTTGATGCGTTTTTAGAAGAATGGGCTGAATTTTTAGAAGAAGTGTTAACGATATTAGGAGGCGATAACCATGAATGATTATCTACAAAACCTTGAGACCATGTTGGATCGTTTTATCATGCATTCGGATGAAAAACACGACATCATGGAAGATTACAAAGCGATGATTGAAGAGGCAAAAGCGTCAGGCCTAACGGATGATGAAGTAATTGAAAAACTGGGGTCGGTCGATGCTATTTATCAAGCGATGAAACCTGAGTATCGACTCAAGAAAAAAATTGCGAACAGTGAAAAATGGATTGCACTTAGTCCGTTTATTGCCCTTATTATCTTTTTCTTTGTGGGCTTTCAGTATGAGGCATGGCACCCTGGTTGGATGGCGTTTTTATTGATTCCGCTGACCGCCATTATCGTTGAAGGGATTAACCACGATAGTGAGTTCAAGTTGACTGCTCTTATGCCGTTTTTAAGTGTTATTGCGTTTGTGCTTTTAGGCATCTATACGGGCGCTTGGCATCCGGCGTGGCTCGTGTTCTTGTCGATTCCAATGATGGGGATTATCGAATCCAGTAAAGAAAAAAGAGATTCAGGGCCCTATATTGGCACTACGGTTTTTTTGTCGATTATAGTTTTCTTTTTAGTTGGGTATTTTACCGGGGTTTATACACCCACATGGGTTATATTGCTTACACCGATTTTGTTTGATCTATTCTTTTTCAATGGGAAGAAAAACCATTATATCGTTGGGTCAAGTTTACTGGTATCGATGGGTCTATACAGTTATCTAGGCCTTTATGTGACATCGTGGCCGATTGCGCTTTTAGCCTTTATGGTGTTTATTGTTGTTGGCTTAATCACGGGTCATGTGACGATTGTTATTAACACAAATCACCGTTATGGTGTTTTATTGAAAATAAGCTTTGCGATTAGTCTTGTGTTGTTTCTCTTGTTGGGGTATTTGTATGATGCGTATCAACTCACGTGGCTCTTTGTGCTATTAACGCCAATGTTTTCAATTGTGCTAACCGAAACGCGCAGAAGATGGACGGCGCTATCGCCGTTTGTGGCCATCATTACCTTTATGCTTATTGGGTTTTTCCTTGACGGATGGGCTTATGCATGGCTTGTGTTCTTACTGATACCGATGGTGGCTATTATCGAAGGCGACTAACCAAAAGCAAACCGAATGGTTTGCTTTTTTCATGTGAGTAAAGCGGTTTTCTATGGTAAAATAAAACCATAGAAAAAAAGGGGGCATTTTCATGCAAAAGAAAACATTTTGGATCACCATACTTATGGGGATCTTGGTGTTGCTTGTTTTTATTGTTACGGCAAATATTATTAGTGTGGGTGAGCGTTTACGCAGCATCCATCGTTACTTAGAATATGGGTTTTATAGCCTTGCTTTTTTGATTGTGTATTTTTTGATTATCAATCCATTACGTGTGATTTTCTTTGCGCCAACGTTTACGATTGATGTGCTTGCAAGCGATAAGCAAAACGCAAAAAGTTATCGTCATGCCGCAAAAAACTTAATGCGTAAAGACGTGATTACCGATGAGGATAAAGCGTTGCTTCGTGAACATTTAAATGATGATGAAGCGTTGCCAACAGCGTTAAAAAGTGTCTTTCATGGCACGGTTAAAAAAAATGTTGATCGGATTATCATCAAACATTCAAAAACGGTGTTAACCACGACGGCGATTTCTCAAAATGGGAATTTGGATATGCTTGCAGTGATTATGGCAAACATCCGCATGACAAAAGAGATTGTTGAGGCATGCGGGTTTCGACCAAGTTACATCAATCTTGGCAAACTCAGTGTCAATGTGGCGGTGACCGCACTTATTGCTGAAGGCTTAGAAGATGTTAACTTCACGGAGATATTACCGTCAAGGTTTGGTGAAGCGTTAACGGATCTGCCGATGGTACGCACGGCCACAAACTCAATTTTTCAAGGGATTTCAAATGGGTTGTTGACCTGCCGAGTTGGGATTGTAACGCGTAAGTATTTGTTTGCGGATAACCAAATGATGAGTCAACGTGAATTGCGATTAGCGTCGTATAAAGAATCATTCCGATTGATGCCACTCGTGATTTCTGGGGGCCTTATTGGCTTTCCTAAAAGCGTGATTAATTTTGCGCTTAAACCGTTTAAGAAAAACCCATTTGCAAAAGAACCTACGACTGCTAAAGGAGAGGTATGATGAAAGACTTAAACACATATGCAGAAATTGTCTTGACCAAAGGCTTAGCCTTAAAACCACAAGAGGATTTATTGATCAATGCTCCGCTTGAAGCGGCGCCGTTTGTCGAAGCCCTTACGGAAGTGGCGTACCGTGAATTTAACAGTGGAACAGTTCACGTCAACTGGCAGGCATCGGCGTTAAGCAAACTTAAAGTTAAGTATGGGTCTGACCATGTTTTAGGCGATGTGCCAAACTATGTCCTTGCCCGCTTTGATACTGCCATTAAACGTCAAGCGGCACTGTTAAATATTGTGTCGCATATTCCCAATCTCATGGGTGATGTGGACCCAGAACGCATGAAAAAAGCCGCTGAACAAACTACCCCAAAAACACGCCCGTTTGAACAAAAAATGTATCAGGATTTAAAATGGTGTGCGGTCGCTTACCCGAATGCTGAATGGGCTAAACTAATCTACCCAAAATTAAGTGAAGAAGACGCGTTAAAGAATTTAGAAGAAGCGATTCATCATTTCATGCATCTTGATGAAAAAGATCCACTTGCGCACTGGGACACAGTCATTGAACAGGTCGAAAAGCGTCGAGACTTATTAAATAAAAAGCAATATAAAGCATTGAGGTTTCGTTCAAAAGAAACACAGTTGGATGTGCCTCTGATTGAAGACCATATTTGGTTAGGTGGGCGAACCCCGCATAAACAGGGTGCTTATATGCAACATTTACCAAGTGAACGGCTTTTTACGGCGCCACATAAATATGGCACAAACGGAACCGCACAAATTTCAGAACCCTTACTGCTTCGTGGTAAGCTTATTCGACCATTTACGGTGACGTTTACCGACGGCAAGCCCACAAACGTTTTGGCGCAAGATAAACAACTCGTCGAGCGTTTGTTAAACATCGATGAAGGCGCAGGGTATTTAGGCAAAGTTGCGCTTGTCGATCGCCGAAATAAAATTGCGGCACTTGGGACGAAGTTTTTTCATACGCTGTTTGACGAAAACGCATCGACACACCTTGCTTTTGGTCATGGGCACTCATTAACGCTAAAAGACGGACGCAAATTAAATCGCGAAGGCTTAACGGAACGCGGGTTAAATCAAAGTCGTTTCCATCTCGATTTTGCGATTGGTACGCCAGAGATGAAAATCTATGGAATCAAAGAAGACGATGAAGAAGAGTTAATCATGGATAAAGGGCATTTTGTGAATGATTTTGCATAAAAAAAAGCGCCTCGGCGCTTTTTTACTTGATGTAATGGAATAAAAGTTTAATCGTGCTTTCAATGGCATCATAATGGGTGCGTTCCATGCCGTGTGATGCGTGAACTCCTGGACCAATGAGTGCGCCTTTAAAATCATTTCCTCCAGCGCGAGCTGCGGAAACATCGGATCCGTAGTAAGGGTAAATATCGACAGCGTGATTTAATGCGTTGTCTTTGGCAAGTTTGGCAAAGGCACTTGTGAGTTCATAGTCGTAAGGGCCACTTGAATCTTTTGCGCAAAT
The DNA here is from genome assembly GCA_007131405.1 of Candidatus Izemoplasma sp. Taxonomy (GTDB): domain Bacteria; phylum Bacillota_I; class Bacilli_A; order Izemoplasmatales; family Izemoplasmataceae; genus SLQR01. Next base: position 6,754 of record SLQR01000001.1, on the reverse strand, counting down.
CGATACGTCGTATTCAGTGCAACTTAAATCATCGCCAATGCAGCCCATATCGACCGCTATCAGTTCATCAAGTTCAGGAATAAACGCGGCACCATGGCCAACTTCTTCATACGTTGAAATAATGATTTTTAAGGTTTGTTTGGGCTTACTGTTGGTGTCGTGTAAAGCTTTAATTAAACCAAACACACTGGCGACATTGATTTTGTCATCTAAAAAGCGTGACTTGATAAACCCACTGTCTGTGATGGTTGTTTTGGGGTCGAAGAAGATGTAATTACCTACTTCAATGCCAAGTTTTTGAACATCTTCTTTGGATTTAACGACTTCGTCGATGCGAACGAGCATGTTTTCTGGGTTACGGGTCTTGGTGTTGGCGTCTTTATAAACATGCACCGCTGGACTTGTTGATAAAAAGGTACCGGTATAGGTTTTCCCCTCACGGGTTTGAATCGTGCAGTATTCGCCGTCAAGCGTTGGCCAACTTGGGCCACCGATGTTGGTGAATTTAAGGGTTCCGTCACTGCTTATTGAACGAACCATTGCGCCTAAGGTGTCCACATGAACACTTAAACCAACAGTTTTTGGTGTGCGACCAGGCACGGTAAGAATCAAATTACCTTTCTTTGTTTCTTCATAACTAAGGTTGTAAAGTTTTGCTTCTTGTTTGATGCGTGCAATGATGTCTTTGGTGTAACCACTCGGACTTGGTATGGTTAAAATAGATTGTGCTAAATCGAGAATATAGTGTTTATCGATCGTCATTTTTTATCACCTCTTTAGTATTATAGCATAGAGAAAGATTAATGCCTAAACGAATAGTTTATGGTATAATAATGTCGAGGTGATGCCCATGCATATCGTTTATGGAGGCGCATTTAATCCCCCTACCATTGCGCATTTAAAAGTCTACCAATATTTAAAAGAAAAACTCCCACTCACAAAGTTTACGTACTTGCCTGTTAGCAATGCGTATACGAAGAGTGAACTGATCAGTAACCATCATCGATTGGCGATGCTTAAACTCGTGACAAAAGGGTATGACGACATTGACATATCGGATCTTGAAATGACGGATGATCAATTCCAAGGCACGTATCAATCGCTTGTTCGTTTAAGTGATGATTCAAGCGAAGAAGTTGCGTTTGTGATTGGCGCAGATAATGTGAAGTCGCTGTCGAAGTGGATCATGGCAAAGTCGTTGATTAGCGAATTTAAAATAATTGTGTTGAGTCGAGACGATATTGATGTTGAAGCGATTATCGACCACGATGACATGCTTAAACATTATCGTGATCAATTTCTTATTTTTAATGATTTTGATGAAGCAGTATCCAGTACCGAGTTTCGTAAAACCCATGATGCATCGATGGTTCATGATGCGGTTTATGATTACATAAAAAGCCATCAACTATACGAGAGGTGATTCCATGTACTATAATGATTTTATTAAGGTGGCCAGTGTCACACCAAAACTTGAAGTAGGCAACCCGACATATAACGTAAGTGAAATGCTTGATATCTTGAAAAACATTCGTTCAAGTATTGCGGTATTTCCAGAACTTGGCGTGACAGCCTATACATGCAACGATTTGTTTTTTCAACATGGTTTGCTTGAAGAAACCGAACAACAAATCGCCCGTTTACTTAAAGAAAATCCTTATGAAGGCATTATCGTTTTTGGTGCGCCTTTAGAAATTGATGGGATTTTATACAATAGTGCCTTTATTGCTCAAAAAGATAAACTGTTAGGTATTGTGCCTAAGTTTTACTTACCAAACACGCAAGAGTTTTATGAAAAGCGTTGGTTTACTTCTGGGTACGACATTGTTAAAAAGGTAAAAATGATTCGCTTTTTAGATCAAATCGTGCCATTTGGTTCGATTATCTTTAAAACCGAAGATGGTCGTGTCAGTTTTGGTGTTGAGATTTGCGAAGATATGTGGGCACCGATTTCACCGGGGAACTTGCTTGCTTTATCGGGCGCGAAGATGATATTAAATTTAAGTGCTTCGAATGAATATCTTTATAAGCGTGCCATCAGACGACGCACCATTATTGAGCATTCACGCCGTAATGCTGGTGCGTATGTTTATAGCAGTGCCGGGGTTAATGAATCGACAAGTGAAACGGTTTTTAGTGGGCATAATGTGATTGCGCAAAACGGAGATTTAATTATTGAGACTGAGAACTTTTCTCAAGAAAGTGAAGCGATTTATGGCGACATTGATTTGTCGAAAATATCGTTTTCACGCAAGATGAATTCATCGTTTAGAGATACACTGAATAAGTTTGAGTTTGATACGGTGACTGTTGAGTTGCATCTTGATGAAAGTGATGATTATCATTTTGAAACCGCCTTTGATCAAACTCCATTTGTGCCGAAGAAGGATGAAATCGAAGCGTTTGAAAAAATTGCGAACTTACAAGAAAATGCGTTAATCAAACGCATGAAACACATTCAGGCTAAATCTATTATTGTAGGGGTCAGCGGTGGACTGGACTCAACGCTTGCTTTGCTGATTGCAAGCCGCGTGGCCGATCAACTGGGGATGGACCGTAAAAATATTATCGGCGTTACGATGCCAGCCTTTGGCACAACGAAACAAACTTTATCGCAAGCGAAGGCCTTGATTGAACACCTTGGGGTCTCCATGCGTGAGATTGATATTCGCAATCACGTTAATGATCACTTTGACTTGATCGGTCATGACAAAGTGACAACCGACAAAACATATGAAAACACCCAAGCTCGTGCACGCACAATGATTTTAATGAATCTTGCGAATTTAAAAGACGGGATTGTGTTAGGCACAGGTGATATGAGTGAACTTGCGCTTGGTTGGTGTACCTACAATGGCGATCAGATGAGCATGTATGGCATCAATGCCGGTATTCCAAAAACACTCGTACGCTTTATGATGGCGCATTATGCGGAAGAAAAATTTGGTGCTAATATTGAAAATGTCATCCACGATGTCTTGGATACACCGATTTCACCAGAACTTGTGTTAAATCAAATCACGGAAGAAGTCATCGGAAAATACGAAGTAAACGATTTTATTCTTCACCGTTTCTTGCGTTTTGGAGACACAGAAAAACGCATTGCATGGCTCTTATGCAAAACGTTTGATTTGTCAGAAGATGAATGCAATAATTACGTGAAGAATTTCTTTAAACGCTTTTACAGTCAACAATTTAAACGCCAAGCAACACCAGATGCACCGAAGATTCTTGATGTCTCGCTCTCACCGCGTGGCGATCTTCGTATGCCAAGTGATGTGAATAAAACCAAGAAACATTAAGGACTGATTTTCATGAAAAAACGTGTCGTATTAGGGATGAGTGGCGGCGTCGACTCCAGTGTGTCGGCACTTTTACTCAAAGAACAAGGGTATGAAGTCATCGGCTTATTTATGCGTAACTGGGATTCAACGACCAACCAAGATATTCTTGGGAACCCGACAGTCAATGATGACTTGTGCCCTCAAGAACAGGACTATGAAGATGCTCGCCGTGTGTGCGAGCATTTAGCGATACCGTTATACCGCGTCGACTTTATTGAAGAATACTGGCGCGACGTTTTCAGTTACTTTTTAGATGAGTACAAAAAAGGACGTACACCAAACCCAGACATTATGTGCAATAAATACATTAAGTTTGACGCGTTTGCCAAACATGCGGAACAGTTTAATCCCGATTTTATCGCGATGGGGCATTACGCTCGCGTGAAACGCAATGGGAAACTTCAATTGTTACGTGGTGTTGACAACAACAAAGATCAAACGTACTTTTTATCGCAACTAACCGCGAAACAGTTAGACAACGTTTTGTTTCCGGTGGGTGAACATCAAAAAGAAACGATTCGTGATTTAGCTGAGAAGGCCAACCTTCCAACCGCAGATAAAAAAGATTCAACCGGTATTTGTTTTATTGGCGAGCGCGAGTTTAGTCAGTTCTTAAATAATTATCTACCAGCACAACCGGGAAAAATGGTGACGCTTGATGGCGATGAAATCGGCATGCATACAGGGCTCATGCATTACACCATCGGTCAACGTAAGGGCCTAGGTATCGGTGGAAGTGATAAATATGGGAATGACCCATGGTTTGTGATTGGGAAACACCTTGAAAAAAATCGATTGTATGTCGGACAAGGCTTTCACCATGAAACGTTATACAGTACGTCATGTACCTTAGAAGATGTCAACATCATCGATGAGGATTTAAGTCTAGACGATTTAACGTGTACAGCTAAGTTTCGTTACCGTCAAAAAGACGTTGAGGTTACAGTTAACGTCATTGAAGGTGTTGTGCATGTTCACTACCCACAAGGTGTACGCGCGGTAACACCAGGTCAAGCTTGTGTCTTTTATCAAGGTGATGAATGCCTCGGTGGTGGGGTTATTAAAGAAGTGTTTAAAGACGGGACACGTTGTCCTTATTAGGAGGAAAAATGATGCCGAAACAAGGGGTTGTCTTATCCGGTGGTGGCGCGCGAGGCGCTTATCAAATTGGCGTGTTAAAAGCGCTTAAAAAACACGGCATATTATCAAATGTTCAAGCGTATTCTGGCGCGAGCGTCGGAAGTTTGAACGCGATTATGTTGGCAATGGATAACCTTGATTTGGCGGAAGAAGTGTGGCTATCGATGGACGAAGACAATCTGTTTTCAAGTGACCGAAGCTTTCTAAAAGCGTTATTTCAAGAGGGTATGGAGTTAATGAAAAAGGGCTTTTATAGCACGAATAAGCTTGAAACCATGATTGATAAAGTGCTTGATTTTGATGTCATTTATAGCAATGATATTTATGTGGCGACCAGTCATGTCGGTGACGATCAGGCAAATTTCTTTGAATTGGTCAGTGTGAATATTCGCAATGCTTTTCATAAGGAAACGATGAGTGAATACTCGTTGTTACGTGATCTTTCAAAAAGCGATATCAAGAAAACATTGCTGGCGAGTTGTGCTTTGCCTATCATGTTTAAACCTGTTGTTATTCAAGGTGAAACTTACTACGATGGTGGGATGCTTAACAATACTCCATGTGAACCACTTACCGATTGTGGCTGTGATGAAATTTTTTTAATTGATCTATTTCGCTTTCGTATTAACCGTAATGTCTGTTCAGACGATGTGAAGTTTTATACTATAAAACCGTCAAAAAATTTGCGACGCATCATGGATTTTTCGCCAGATGTTATTGCTTGGCGTTTTGATTTAGGCTTTAAGGATGGCGAAGCATTTGCCATGCAGTATAAAGAAAATAAACAAGAAAATAAGGTCATTTTATGATGGCCTTTTTGAATGGAGGAAAACAATGATTTTGCTAAAAATTGGGGTATTTATTGCGTTTAGTTTCATGATTGGTGTGAACTATTTAGCCAATGCTTTACCTTTAGGAGGCAACACCACTGGGGATATTTCCAATCAATACGATTCACTCTTTACCCCAGCCGGATTTACGTTTTCGATATGGGGTCTTATTTACTTAATGCTCGGTATTTACGTGGTGCTTGTGCTGTTTGGACGTTTAAATTTAGACCATAGCAGCATTCGGTTTGTGGCAATTATGTTTATGGTGTCGTGTCTATTTAATGTTGCCTGGTTGTTTGCGTGGCATCATAACCGCGTGGGCATCAGTGCGTTGGTGCTCATGGCTTTACTCGTAACGTTAATTTTAATCGTTACGCAGGGCGCGTTTGACCGTGTCCTTGTCCGCAGTATATTTAGTCTTTATTTAGGCTGGGTAAGTGTGGCAGTGATTGCGAACGTAACGATTTATCTTGTTGCGGTAAACTTCCGTGTGCCAGGGATTTCTGAGTTGGCGTGGTTCATGATGATTACCGTGGTTGGGGTTGTGCTTGCTTATCTGATGATAAGAACACGCGGTGACGTTGTTTTTATGCTCGTTTTCGTGTGGGCGTATTTCGGTATTTTAGTGCGGCACGCTGCGAGTCAAAACCCCATTGTGACCTATCACATGGCGGTGCTTGTTTTTGTTTTAGCGTTAATGAGTCTTTATCAGTTCATCACCAATGGACTACAACTTTATCCTTAGCCAGTGTTCAACTGGCTTTTTTTTATGAAAAGAAAAAGCAACCTCTGTCCGTATTAATAGGGTGGAGGTGTAAAGATGAAGAAATTAATGATTGCTTTTTTGCTAATCTTTTTGGGTGTTTTAAATCAAAAAGAGATTGTTGGTGGGGAATACTTAAGTTATCAATCGATTGAATTCAAGACGTTTGGTGGAGTTTTGATGCGTGATTTTACGGATGAAGATTACACACGGTACTATGACCGCATCAGTAAACGAAGGTTTTTTGGATGGCGCACGACGACAGTGATGGACCATGAGGCAGTAACCTTTCAAAAAGAAACGAAGTACGTCATTGTTAATGAAGGGACAAGTTCGATTAATAAAACGTATTATTTTACCACGCGTGAGTCAACGAACTACCAACTGAGTGCATCTGGCAATATTGGGTTAACGACCAGTGGAAATGTCCGTGCCTTTCGGTTAGGACTTGACGCAGAAATCGAGGCCAGCGCGAGCTATGAAAAAAACATCTTTGAAGAAGAAAAAGTTGAAATCCGCATGCTTGTAGATCCAAATACGACGCTGCGTGTTGAAGTCTTTGGTGAAGGATTTGTCACCAATGGTGTCGCAAAATACTACCGGTTTTGGGTAAATGTTCGTACCGGTGGATGGGAAGTTTTTATTTTAACAACTGAATATTTTAGTGTTGTTAAAGA
>SLQR01000065.1 GCA_007131405.1 Candidatus Izemoplasma sp. | reverse complement strand
CCTTGTTGTGAAAAATCTACCTCGTCTAAAGAAAGCACATATTTAGGGTATTGATCTTTAATCATGTTTAAAGAGCTAAACTCTCTTTCTCTTGTTCTTAATGTCTCCATTAGATAGGAAACTTGAATATAAATTTTTTGTGTGTTTCTAACTGCAATAAAATCGATTTCTTTATCCCCAATATTACCTATAGTTACTTCATAGCCTCTTCTCAACAGTTCAAAGAACACGATATTTTCTAATATCTTTTCTATATCATTTTCATTGTTAAACCGAGTTGCTCTTAAACCTTGATCATTGACAAAGTATTTCTCATTAGTTGTGAGTAATTTTTTTCCTTTTAAATCATATCGTTGTGCAGAATAAATTAATAACACCTCTTTTGCATGACTAATATAATTATACAGTGTTTCTTTACTAATCACTCTGCCCTCGTTTTTAAAATAGTTTATGATGTTTTTAGCGCTGAACTGAGATGATACGGTATTCAACAAGTAACTAATATATTTATCTAAAGCATCAACACCTGAAATATTATGACGCTTAACAATATCCTTTATGACAATAGAGTCATATAAATCCATAAGAATGGAACGTTTTTGATCTTCTGTATCAAATCCTTGTATAACAGGGAATCCTCCATACTTAATGAACTCCATAAATACTTCTTTCTTACTTTTATTTTGGTGATACTCAACTAACTCTTTATAAGAAAACGGAAAGACTTTAAAACTTTTATATCTTCCTGTAAGCAATGTTGCATACTCACCTGATAACATTTTAGAGTTAGAACCCGTTAGATATATATCCACGTCTTTTGTAGCGTGCAGTGAGTTGACAACTTGTTCAAAGTTTTCTACCTCTTGTATTTCATCTAAAAATACATATGTTTTTTTATCATTTAGAACATTAGCTTCTAAATAGTCGTATAGTTTATCTTTGTCTTTGTATTCTCTAATACGATAATCCTCAAAGTTCAGATAAATTATTTGATTATTTTTTATCCCTTCATCTCTTAATTCTTCCATTATCTGCTTCATCAAAGTGGATTTTCCAGAACGTCTAATCCCTATAATTACCTTTATTAAATCCGTTCGAATGAACGGTCTAATTTGTGTTAAGTACAAGTCTCTTTTAATCACAGTTATCACCTCATATTTGAATGATATCATTTTTTTGTTCGTTATACAATACCAAATATTGCTTTTTAACGTTTTTGTTCGTTGTAAAGTACATTATATAGCAACTCGCTAGAAATGCAAGCTCACAAACATACATTAAAGAAGTCTTATGTATTTAGAACTCGTATAAGTATAGTCCAAGATATTGACTTAGGTCCACATAAATCTTATGTACTGAACATGAACGGCACAAGTTATCGATACTGTGAGCAAAAGTCTTTCTTAGCATACAATCAATTAACTAACTGACGACTTTTAAATCGCATAACTAACGATTTTTCAATTGACATATACATAATCACAATAATTAACTATTTTATAGGTAAAAATTACTTAAGTCAGTCTGACATGGGTAATCTTTACTTTATTTTACCCATATTGTTCGCATATGGGTAATAAAGACTCACATTGTTATAACTCACTTAAGAACGTTTTAAGGCTTGGGTAACTCAATAAAATCATCAACAATATCAAACAGTTCCTCGTTATGGCTAATTAAAATAGTTATCGTTTTAACTTTCCTTTTTAACAGTTCTTCTTTTAAAACCTTAATACTTGATGCATCCATTGCTGAAACGGGTTCATCCAATATTAAAACAGAAGCGCTCTTTAACAACCCTCTAACGATAGCAACCTTTTGCTTCTCACCTGCCGAAAGTGAAAGTGATTCATTTAAATTTATAACATTGTTCAAACCAAACTTATCTGTTAACTCATTTAATGATTCAGACGAAAACTCTTGTAAACCTCTAAGGATATTCTCTTTAACCGATGATTTTTGAAGCCTTGGCTCCTGCAATATGACAGAAACATGATGTTTTCTTATACTAATCATGTTAAGTTTTGATATATCTATATCGTTATACTGAATCGATCCCTTATACTCATAATCTAAACCTAACAGTAGATCTATAACTGTAGATTTCCCCTCACCATTTTTTCCTATCAAGCAATAGATTTTCCCTTTTAGAAATGTGTAATTTAAATTCGTAAACAGTGGTAAAGTTCCAGGATAGGCAAAACTTAAATCACGAATAATAATCCTTTGAACATCATCGACAGTTATCATTCCGTTAGTTTCATTTTCGATATCTAATAACTCATCTAACCGGTTATAACTGATTTTTGCGTGTTGATACTCTTGTCCTAATTTCAAAAAGTATTCAGAATATGAAAGACACATGTTTGTGTAATATGTTATTAAGATAAACTGTCCAATACTAATTTGTTCATTAAGAACAAAAACGCCACCCATAATCATAGTCAGTATTAACGTGAGATTTTTTGAAAACTTACCAATATTGTTTAAGGCCGCCAAAACCTTATTAAGACTAATACCCGCTTTAAGTACTTGTTTAAATGATTTGTTTACAGGGCCACCAGAAACATCATACCAAGCATGAACTTTTGTATCTTTAATATGCGAGATACGATCATTGTTTTCTGATAGGTATTGATTGTTTTTCTCTTTGTAAGCATAGCCTCTTTTATAAAACAATTTATTCAATATTAAAATACCAGTTATATTAATTGTGATTGCTGCTATCGGGATTAAAACTAAAATAGGATATATTTGAATAATTAACGTAAATAATACTAGCGTACTTAATAACATAACAATTGAAACTATTAAATTATTAATAATAAATCCTACCGTCGTAAGAATATCGTTAAACAATCTATTATTTAAATAGGCCGGATTATACTTTTCTGTTTTTCTGATTGGAACACGCTCTAACTTTTCATCCATATCATTTAATAATTCATGACTTGCTTTAGTAATTAGCAGTTCAGACAAAATATGATGAAAGTAAGAACTAACCATCAATACAATGGTTAAAGCAACAATAATCAAAATAGATTCTAAGACAGATTCCATTGATGCGTACTGTATGAGTGAATCAATGAAGCCACTAAATATGTAGGGAATAATTAATTCAGCAGCATATACGATTACTAAAAGCACATTAATAAGAATGAACGTAATTTTATACTTCATGCATCTTTTTAAGATAAATTTTAGCATTGCTAACCCTCGCTTTATCTAGTCATAATTACTCTTCAAGTATACACTTTATTAAATTTTTAACTAGACTGTTTCTATTCATAAAACTGTGTTATAATAACGATAGATAAGGGCAGTATTCCTTAAAAGGAATGCTGCTTTTTTAATGTGTATTTTAGCTAATAACAAGCGTGACAAACTGCATTTACTTCCATTTATATGGTATAACATATAAAAATCCTGAGAGTGTCATCTCAGGATTTATTATATTTTTTCATGGTTTTTTTGTGAAGTTTGTTATCATAGTTAGAACTATAAGTACCTTTATTATGCTATTTATAACAATACTTGCACCTATTTATGATACGGCTCGTTGTGGTTGATTTTCATGGCTCGATATACTTGTTCAAGCACAATTACACGCATTAATTGATGCGGAAAAGTAAGTTTTGAAAAAGACCATAAAAGGTTTGCACGTCTTTTTAGACGTTCACTTAGTCCGTGGGATCCGCCGATTAAAAAGACAAAGTGATGGCTTTCATAGGTCATCACCTCTTCGAGATGACGCGCAAAGCGTTCGCTACTAAACTGTTTTCCTTCAATCGCTAATGCAACAACGTAAGCATCATTTTTAATTTTATTAAAGAGGCGTTCGCTTTCCGTTTCAATTACCCTATCAATGTCTTTATCACTGGCTGACTTTGGAAGTTTCGTTTCTTTAACCTCTGTTTGTTTGATGGTGGCGTACTTGCTTAAGCGTTTCGTGTATTCATCAATGGCATCATTAAGATAGTTTTCTTTAATTTTACCGACGGTTAATAATTCTATAATCATTTCTTTTTCCTCGCTCTCGGATGGGCTTCTAAGTAGCGCGCTTTTAAGTCTTCTTTGGATATCTCAGTGTAAATTTGTGTACTGGATATACTTGAATGCCCTAACAATGCTTGGACACTGCGTAAATCGGCTCCTTGGCTGAGTAGGTGCGATGCAAATGTATGGCGTAAGGTATGCGGTGTCACTTTTAAATAGGTGCTGGATTCATCCATAATTTGTGCGACGATATAACGTGCACCACGAATACTTAGGGCGTCACCACGTGCGTTCACAAAAACGGTCGTATGTTCTTTATCCTTCATTAAGTTTTTACGTGCACCAAGAACATATTCTTCATACATTTTAACTAAACGCTCACTCATCGGAACAAGGCGATCTTTTTGGCCCTTTCCATGAACGAGAATCGTACGTTTTAGGGTTTCAACATCTCTAAGTTTAAGTTGAGTTAACTCACTTATGCGCATACCTGTGGCGTACAAAGTTTCGAGTAAAAAGCCATTTCTTAAGCCGATATCACTTGAATAATCGATGCTATCAAAAAGTGATTCAACTTCTTCAGGGTACACAAATTTCGGCAAGTTTTTTGCTACTTTTGGCAGTTTTATATCCATAAAGGGATGATTATCCATCATATCTTCACGCACTAAAAAGTGATAGAAACTGCGTATGGTGCTTATGTGTCTTGCGACTGTGCGTGCTGAAACACGACTCGAAAGATCACTCACGTAGTATTTTGCAACACGTGGGGATACAGTCGTGTAGTCGTTGAATGCCTCACGGATTAGGAAGTGTTCAAAGTCTTCCAAATCTTTGCGGTACGCTGTGATGGTGTGTGGTGAATAATGGAGCACACTAAAACAGTAATCCGCAAACAATGTCACAAGCTCTTTATTGTTCATTCTGTGCCTCCCAAAATAATTTCATCGCTTGAAGTGCGCGTTCAGATACTAAAGCTTTACGTTCTTTTTTCTTGTGTTTGTACCCAAGTGCTGGAACTAGCCCGAAGTTAATATGCATCGGTTGAAAATTATCTTTGTTCGCATGAGCAACATAATCCGATAAAGCACCTGTCATGGTTTCAAGTGGAAAAATAAGTGCTTGTTTATCCGCGAGTTCGCGATCCATATTGAGTGCCGCAACAAGCCCGCTCAAACTGCTTTCCACATACCCCTCAACACCAGTAATCTGACCCGCTAAATAAAGCGGTGTTGATTCTTGTTTAATACGGAACCGCGGATCAAGAACACCCGGTGATTTCACAAACGTATTACGGTGCATAACACCATAACGTAAAAACTCAGCGTTTTCTAACCCAGGAATAAGTCTAAATACACGCTTTTGTTCAAGGTGTTTAAGATGCGTTTGAAAGCCAACCATATTGTACATTGACCCTCGAATATCATCTTGTCTTAACTGCACAACAGCGTGCGGGCGCAATTTACCCTCTTGTTCTAACCCAACCGGTTTAAGTGGTCCATAAAGCAACGTTTCTTTACCGCGACGCGCCATCTCTTCAGCTGGCATGCACGCTTCAAAAACCTTAAGTTCAAAATCCTTAATCTCAGTGCATTCCGCCTGAATAAGTGCTTCATAAAATCGATCATACTCTTCTTTATTCATTGGACAATTGATGTAATCAGCTGTCCCTTTATCGTAACGGCTCTTGCGATAACAAATAGCCATATTAATCGAATCCGCTTCAATGATTGGGGCTGCGGCGTCATAAAACCATAAATGGTCATCATCAAAATAACGACCCAAGTCTTTAACGAGCGCTTCCCCACTTAAGGGACCCGTCGCAATGATTGTCGGTTCATTTGGAATTTTTTTAACTTCTTCGTGTATAACGGTAATATTTGGGTGACTTGTTAATGTTTTGGTAATTGCAAACGAGAACGCATCGCGATCTACCGCAAGCGCACCACCTGCAGGAACTTGATAGGTCTCCGCCATTTTGACAATAAACGAATCCATCATACGCATTTCTTCTTTTAAAACACCAACGGCTTGCGTAAGTAAGTTTGATCGCAATGAATTTGAACAAACAAGTTCGGCAAAATGGCTTGTATGATGTGCTTTACTCATGACTTTCGGACGCATTTCATACAGATGCACCTCATAGTCACGTTTTGCGAGTTGATATGCCGCTTCACTACCAGCAAGACCGGCACCAATAACATTTATTTTTTGTTTCATCTTATCTTCCTTTCAACGGTTATATTATAGCATAATCTCATAGTTTCCCCAGCAATATAAAAGCAAAGACTTTCGCCTTTGCTTTATTCATTAACCAATGATGATATCCATTTCAGGGTATTTTACTGTGCCTGATGGGCGTTTCTCCGGAGCAAACATCAATAGAAGTGCTGCGATGCCAATACGACCAATAAACATCGTCACAATCAAAATAACACGACTCACACTGCCTAACTCACTTGTTATCCCTAAACTAAGTCCAGTAGTTCCAAATGCACTAACCAGTTCAAACGCCAGTAGTTTTGTTTCATAAGGTTCAACCAAACTCAACACGATAAGATGAATTACCAAAATAAAGATTGCCACTAAAACAACAATAAAACTTTTATGAACTGTACCTTCTTTTATGTGACGATTTTGAAACAACACTTGTCTACGATTTCGTGCAAATGCACGAATACCTAAAAGCGTGACCAATAATGTTGTCGTTCGAATCCCACCTCCGGCACTATTTGGGCTACTTCCAATAAACATTAAAACAACAAAAACAAGTTGTGTTGCACTTGTAAATTGAGTAACATCCATTGTTGAAAAACCTGCATTACGTGTGGTTAGAGCCATAAAGAACGAATAGTAAACTCCCTCAAGAGTTCCTTTATCCGCTAAAAAATGGTTGTGTTCTGCCAAAAAAATATAAAGTGTACTTATAAGCCATAAGAACAGATGCAACACCACAAGCGTTTTCGTAAACACAGTAAACTTATACTTCTCTGGCTTTCGTTTAATGGTATGAACGAACCATTCTCTCAATTCATAAAGCGGCCAAAATCCGACAGCACCTAAAAACATAAGACCCATTGCTAGTGACTGTATTGTGTAATCATTTGCATACATCTGGAAACTATCGCCACCTGGTGCAATATCGAAACCGGCATTTGTAAACAACGATATTGTTGTAAAAAAAGCTTGATAAATAGCTTCTTTTGTTGTGAAATAATCAGTAAACATAATAAAGTAACTGCTCATCACCAAAAAACCAATGATTTCAATGATTAAAATCATAATTAATACGTTTCGCACAAATCGCACAATACCTTGTCGTGAAAGTTGATTTTGATCGGTCATAATCATATTGCGCTCACTAAAAGTAATCTTTTTACGAACTACGAGCCAAAATAATGACACCATCATAATGAGTCCAATCCCACCAACTTGAATAATTAGAATAAGGACTGTTAGGCCAAAACGACTAAAAACGTCCTTTACCACAATCGTTGATAGCCCCGTCGTGCTTAAACCGCTTGCACTAACAAAAAAAGCGTCTACCCACGATAGGGATTGGTCACTTTGCAAACTGATTGGCAACTTAAGAAACGCAGCACCAATTACCATAAATAACAGGTAACTCGAAACAAAACCGCGAGCATATGTCGAAAAGAATAGTTTGCGAATCGTGCGCCATATAACCATGCCCATCACCTCTTGAGGTTATTATACGCCATTTTATTAATAAGTAAACCCCTTTTATGGTATCATGAAGGTATCCCCAATGAGGAGGAGCCCCCTATGGACATAGTGCGTTGGATTATCTTTATCCTTTTTGGTTTTCTATCTATCATACCGGTTATTCGGTTAAGACAGTATAAACAAACCCGCAAATACAAGTACTTGCGTCACTTTGTGAATGCCGTTTTTACGTGGACTATATTCATCTTTTTGATTCATCTCTTAAACGAATTAGTGTTTGTTTATTATATTTCGCTGCTGGTTTATCCGCTTGTTTTTCTTGTGGTCTATTTAGGGTATGAAACCATTCAATCGTTTAGTGGCAAAAAAACACACATCGTCGTTCGGTCGTTCGCTTATAGTTTTTTGATGTTCCTCTTTGTTTTATCCGTCACAAACGATTTGCACCAATCGCTACAACAAATCACCCGCTCAACCATTACGGATCGTGAGAGTATTTTGTTTGCGGATTTTGGGATGGTTTTCTTAATCCATGTTTTGGTAAGTTATGGCTTTATTTTTGCTTTAATCGTAAAACTCACATTGCATTTAAATAAAAGTAAAAACACACGTGAAAATTTCATCCCTCATGCTTTACTAATTGCCTTAGTTATCGTTGGACTTATGATTAGCATTGTGGATGTATTCATCTACCCATTTACGATTGATCCAACCTACTTATTCATGGTTGCCTTTGCTTATTATCTTTATTGGGTCGTCTTTACTAAAGATTTCCAGTTCCAGTTATTAAGAGGTTCACGGAACGAACTGATTAATGCCATGCGTGAGATGTATATTATCGCTGAAATGAATGGTGATGTGGTCGAATATTCTGATAAACTTAACGATCATTTCGACCTAAATGAAGCCATTACAAAAAACTTAAATACCTTTATGCGTTACTTAAATCGAAAAGCTGTGCTGTACCGAACGTTCGATCACATCAAAGATGAGCCTTATCAAGATAAACATTATCTTTATACCATAAGTAAAGATTTTGATATTCCTGGATTTGGGCGTGGTGGTATCCTTGTATTGCTTTATGATGAAACACGCTTAATGAAACTTGTTGATCAATTAAATTATGCTCTTAAATACGATACAATGACCAATCTCTACAATCGAAATTACTTTGAAAGCATTCGTGATGATTCAGAAAAAAAACATCAAGAATGTGGTGTCTTAATATCCGACTTAAATGGATTAAAACTCTACAATGATTACTTTGGTCATCGTGCTGGCGACAACCTTATCAAAGCGTACGCAACCATCTTAAAACAATATGAGGATAAAACTACTTCCGTTTTTCGTTTTGGTGGTGATGAGTTTTTACTCCTTCAAAAAAAGAGCACCATAGACGCTTTAAAAACCATTGAATCCTCACTACTAAAAGAATTAGAAACGACAGCTTTTCCTAACAAAATCAGCATTAGCACAGGCATTGCCCTACGCAGAAATAATGAAAACATTGATAGTTTAATCAATCGTGCTGACAAAGAACTCTATAAACAAAAAGACGAACGCTCTCCAGCCTTTCAAAATGCATTTCTTGAATGGGTCAATAAAAAATAGTTTAGACCCGTTATTCATTGATTCCTTTTACACAAAAAGACGAACGCTTAGTTAATCGCGTTCGTCTTTTTCTCTGCATAACCTATAAATAAAATACAATACCTAATAGACCCGAGATTCCAATAACCAGAATTGGATGGATTTTTACTTTTGCAAGTAAGAAGAGTAAAAAAAGAACAATAAATGGCGCTTTCCAATCGTGTACTGAACTTTCTGCGACGCTGTATACACTTGCCATGATCAGGCCAACAAGTGCCGGTCTTAGTCCACGTAAGATACGTTTTATCGATAACGATTCTTTAAACTTTGTCTCAAAGTGTGCCGCAAATCCAACAAGCAATACCGGTATAAAGACAACGCCTGCCGTACTGACAGCCGCTCCTAAAACTCCCGCGGTTTGATACCCAATAAAGGTTGCACTGTTAATCGCAATAGGGCCCGGCGTTACCTGTGAAATAGCAATCATATCCACAAAACGCTCCATGGTAAGCCACCCCTGTTCATGCACAACCATACGTTCAAACAAAGGCAACATTGCGTACCCACCACCAAAGGATACCATCCCAATCGTTAAAAATGCCCAAAATAAACTAAGAACAATCACGATACGTCACCTGCCTTAGTGTATACACAAGAAACCCAAACGTACCCGCAAATAAAATGATCAAAAACGGATGCACATTAAAGGCCACGATCATGCTAAATGTAATAAGCATCATAAACGCACCAAACATATTATGATTTTGTTTTAATAACTTATACCCAGCTAAAAACATTAACGCCACAACACTTAAGCGAACACCCGAAAAGAATGCCTCAACAAAACAGTTGTCAATGTATTGAAACAAAAAGATAGCAATAATCAAAATAAAAACAAAGGACGGCATCACCACACCAAGCAATGCGCCAACCGCACCTTTTAATCCTTTTAATTTAAGCCCCGTAAAAACTGAAAAATTCACCGCAATTGCACCAGGCAAAGACTGGCAAATAACCAATGCATCATAAAATTCTTCGGGTTTGATAAGTTTGTATTTATGAACAAGTTCTCGCTCAAAAATTGGGATCATTGCGTACCCACCACCGAAGGTAAATGCTCCCACTTTTAAAAAGATTAAAAACAATTTCCACACTGACATACTCATGCTGTTCACTCCTAATTTCCACTACCCTTATCATAACAAAAAAAGTGTTGTCTAACCAACACTTTTTTAGACACTAAAACTTAACTGCTCGTTTTGAACATCAACGGTGATTACGTCGCCTTGCGTAACACTCCCTTCAATAATTTTGCGGGAAAGTGCTGTTTCAATTTCCTTTTGCAAGAAGCGCTTGATTGGCCGCGCACCAAATTGAACATCATACGCACGGTCTAACACAAATTGTTTTGCTTCTTCGGTAAAGTTTATGGTTAATTGTTCTGCTTTTAACTTGTGGTTCAAGGCTTTGATTTGTAAATCTATAATTTTAAGCACCTCTTCTTTTTGCAGTGGCTTAAATAAAATTGTGTCATCAATACGGTTTAAAAACTCCGGTTTAAAGTGATGTCTTAATCGACTAAAAACTTCCTGTTCAACATCTTTTTTTATCGTTCCCTTATCATCAAGTCCTTCAAGCAACAATTCGCTCCCAATATTCGAGGTCATAATAACAACCGTATTTTTAAAATTGACCATTCGTCCTTTCGCGTCGGTTAATCGTCCATCATCAAGCAGTTGAAGCAAGACATTAAAGACTTCAGGATGGGCTTTTTCAATTTCATCGAACAAGATGACGCTATACGGTTTACGACGCACCGCTTCGGTTAGTTGTCCACCTTCTTCATAACCGACATACCCTGGAGGTGCTCCAATGAGACGGGCAACCGTATGACGTTCTTGATATTCACTCATGTCAATACGAACAATATGGTCTTCACTATCAAATAACGCTTCAGCGAGGGTTTTAGCAAGTTCAGTTTTTCCTACACCTGTTGGGCCTAAGAAGATAAAGGAACCAATTGGACGGTTAGGGTCCTTAAGCAACGCTCGGGCTCTTAAAACGGCATCTGAGACACTTTGAACTGCTTTATCTTGACCAATAACACGTTTGTGAAGGTGATCGCTTAAATGCAACAACTTTTGACGTTCACTTTCTACGAGTTTTCGAACTGGTATCCCCGTCCATTTTGAAACAATATCCGCGATCTCTTGTTCTGTCACTTCTTCTTTAATAAGTTGCTTTGTGTTTTCATTTTTCTTTGCTTCTTCTAACGCTTTTTCGGCTGCTGGTAAATCCCCGTGTTTGAGTTTAGCAAGCCGTTCTAAATCATATGCACGTGAAGCTTCATCAATCTCCCGATTAAGTTGTTCAATCGTTTGTTTGATTGCTTTGACATCATTAAGTCCTGATTTTTCTTTTTCCCATTGCAATTTTAAATGGTTATGTCGTTCTTTTAATTCATTAATTTCTTTATTTAGTGATTCTAACCGTTTTTTAGACACCGCATCTTTTTCTTTGGATAACGATGTTTTTTCAATTTCTAACTGCAAGAGTTTTCGACTTAATTGATCCAGTTCAGCTGGCATCGAATCAATCTCTGTTTTTATCATTGCTGCCGCTTCATCCATTAAATCAATCGCTTTATCAGGCAAAAATCGATCACTAATGTATTTATGTGAAAGTTCAGCGCATGCAACAAGCGCTTGATCACTTATACGAATGCCATGATGAATTTCAAATTTTTCCTTAATGCCACGTAAAATTGAGATGGTATCCTCTACGGTTGGTTGATCAATAAGCACTTGTTGAAAACGACGTTCAAGCGCAGCATCTTTTTCGATGTACTTGCGGTATTCATCAAGGGTGGTCGCGCCAATACAGTGGAGTTCACCACGTGCGAGCATTGGTTTTAAAATGTTACCTGCATCCATTGCACCTTCTGTTTTCCCCGCGCCTACAATCAAATGGAGTTCATCAATAAAGAGCAAAATACGCCCATCACTATTTGAGACTTCATTTAAAACAGCTTTTAAACGTTCTTCAAATTCACCACGATACTTCGCACCCGCAACAAGGGCACCCATGTCAAGCGCAAAAATGGTTTTTTCCTTTAACCCATCGGGCACATCGCCACGTAAAATACGCATCGCTAACCCTTCTGCAATCGCTGTTTTTCCCACTCCAGGCTCCCCAATAAGAACCGGATTATTTTTTGTGCGGCGTGATAAAATACGAATAACACGACGTATTTCATCATCACGTCCAATAACAGGATCAAGTTTGCCCTCTTTAGCCATATCAACCAAATCACGCCCATATTTTTTTAGCGCTTCATACTGATTTTCTGGTTGATCGCTTGTCACTTTTTTATTTTGTCTTACAGTTTTTAACGATGCCATGAAACGCTCTTTAGTTATGTTGTGTTTCTTAAATACCGCTTGGGAGTCAATTTGACTTTGTTCGAGTAACGCCAAGTAAAGATGTTCAACACTTAAGTACTCATCCCTCATTTTTTTCATCTGATCTTGCGCTTTTAGCAGTGTTTGATTCGCTTGACGTGACATATACATCTCTTGAGATCCATCAACTTTTGGCAATTTTTCAATGCGTTGAGTAATTTCACTTCGTATCTCATCAACAGAAACATTCATATGCTCAAGCAACCTGACAATGAGCGACTCATTAACGACTAAAAGCCCCAAATGAAAATGCTCTGGGGTAATCATCTGGTGATCATAACGCGTTGCTATATCTTGTGCTTCGCGTATCACCATGCGCATTTTTTCAGTCATTTTATCTTCCATGTTCTCTCTCCTTTATAAAAAACTTCAGGGCTGAACCCTGAAGTTGCCTTATTCGACATCAATCACGTAGCCAGTTTCTTGTTCTTGTGATTTCTCAGCAATCACTTTAAGTACACCATCTTCTAGTTTCGCTTTAACCTTCTTCGGATCGACATGAGGAAGATTAATAGAACGTTTCATGCTTGTATACTGTCTTTCGCGGTGTATATAATTTTCTTGCTCATTCTTATCTTCTTTGTCTTCCTTACGTTCAACAAGCAAAGTTAATGTTTGGTCATCGTATGAAACCTTAACTTCCTCGCGTTTCACACCTGGTAGATCGGCTTCAATCATGTAGTGACCGTCTTCTTCCTTCACATCAATCTTAAATGTGTCATGACGTAACGAACGAAGAGGTGATGAACCGAAGAAATCATCAAGAACATCGTAGAAATCAACAAAATCATCGCGTTTGCGTGGTGATGCCGTAAAAGGTGTTAACTTAAACATGATAATCCCTCCTTATAAGTTGGTATTATTAGCACTCTATCTACTTGAGTGCTAATTCAATTATATTTTACCAAATCTTTGACGATTGTCAAGAGGGTTCAACAAAAAAAATACAGACAATTAATCGTCTGTATTTTTTGTTAATGTGATTTCACTTGCATCCTTTTTCCCGAAGTATAAAAGACCTAGAAGTAACCACCCTACCATCATAATAGCTGTAAATATTAAAATCGGTATTGGCCCGAAATTATAAATGAGCGGAACGCTCAAAGCGGTCATTAATCCTCCGCCAACAAATGGTTCAAAAAGCAACTGTTTATACCCAAACGCCTCTAAGGCTTCTGTGTCTTGTTTTGAATCGACAATACGAATAAGCATTAGCCCTGCGGCTGTCATCCCCATCGATTGACCAAAATCACCAATCCCACGTTCAAACCAGTTTCTAGGAATCATCTTACGTGCAAGGTAAATAAAACTAAAGACATTCCAGAAGATTCCAACGAGCGCGAGCGTTAAGAAGATCCCAATGTTTGCGCCAATCACTTGAAGTGATAAGGTTGCAATCGCCGCAACGACCAAATAATCTAATGCTAAGCCTTGAAGGCGCTGAATCATTTCACGATCAACCAAGTGATAACGATCAAACTTATCTAAAAACACCTGCAAAATAACCCCGCCAATCATGGCTAAAGGAAACAAAGGAATATAGTTCATAATAACAACACTTCCGTCCGCTCCCCACGTGGCATTTTCAAGCATAATTAACAGTTCAAGCAAGCCACGTCCAATCATCACAGCAATTCCTATCATCCCTAAATGAAGGGCTAGTGGTTCAATCGACTGTGGTGAGACGGTCAATGAGCCTGTTGGTTGGCGATCTTCTTTATCAACAACACCACGAAGTTGTGTTTCATCAAAATCTTTCGGGTCTTTTAGGTAATTCGTATAGCGCTTTCGAACGCCCCAGTTAATTAAGATGACACCAAAAATAACCCCACTGACGACACCCACTGTTGCAAGTCCTAACGCAAGATCAGCCCCTTCAGCAAATCCTAAATCTTGAAATGTTGATTCCAGGCCAGCTGCAGTTCCGTGGCCTCCTTCAAAAGCAATTTCAATCAGTGCACCTGCCATTGGGTTAGCATTAAAAAGTGGTACCAACAGCAATATAGTTACCAAAATACCAAAAACATATTGTCCCCAAGCCACCGTTTGACCATAGGATACTTGCGGACCTGCCGTCATCCATATTTCTTTAATGTTTGGAATGCGTTTACCCAAGAACAATGACGCAAAGATAATGCTGATGAGCAATCCAGG
>SLQR01000036.1 GCA_007131405.1 Candidatus Izemoplasma sp. | reverse complement strand
GTCTATTAAGTACCTGATAAAGTGTTTAAACGCGAACGTGTATGATCTTTTCGTTGAGGCGGAAATGTTTTTGTGGGCAAGATAATCCTCACTTAAAGCTTCTAAAGGGTGGTTTTTCAAGAGGTTCCCTCCATTTCAATAATGTACGACATTTAACGTTATCGTAAAAACTGTCTTCTTGCATGATGAACGCATCAATTTGGTTTTCTGAATCGTCTTGCATGCGTTTTGTGTGATGGGCATAGATCAGCGTTGAGGCCATGTTGGTATGGCGGAGAAACGCTTTGGTCGATTCGAGGGATTCCCCTCTGAGTAAGTTAAGCGTCGCCGCCGTATGTCTTAAAGCATGCGCGGTAATATTCGTTTTTTCTAGCCCCGCGTCTTTTAACACGCGTTTAACCATCGTCAGAAAAAACGACCGTGATAGGTAGGGAATATGCGTTTGATGGGAATGGGAGATAAAAAGGTACGGATTTTTATCGCGACGTTTACTTAAGTAATCATGGATTGCGCTTTCAACCCCTGGGGCAATTTTTACAAAATCATCGGCGGAATGTCTGCCTTTTCCGTGGATGTATAATATGCGCTGATGATTGACGGTTCTTAAGTCTTTCTTTCTTGCCCGTCTCACTTCAACACTTCTCATCCCCGTTGTCAGCATCAAATAAACAATCGCATGATCGCGGTAATGCCAAATATACTTGCGGTTGTTTTTAGTAAATAGTATTAACTGTTTGGCTTGTTTGATGGTTAATACGGGTTTTGATACACGGTGCTTTATAGGCGCGCTTTTAATCTGTTCGGTGATGTCGCGTGCGTACTCAACTGGCAAGCCTAATCGTACTTGATTAAGACTTAAATACCGGTACAAGCCTTTAATTACACTGGTTTGGTGAACAATCCAGCGCGTAGAATAACCCTGGCTTTTTTTCCATTCTAAGTAATCTAACACATCACTTGTGCTTGCGCACTGAATCTTATGTTCTTTTAGATAGATCGTGTATTGCGTAAGGATGATGTGATAAAGGTCCATTGTGCCTCTTGTGACATCTTTTTCCGCAAGGTATTGTTTGATTAATGGTTCCAAAGAATGGTATTTCATTGTCTAGCCTCCTAAATAAAAAAAGTCCTTTAACCTATAGTAAGGTGGTGGAGACCATTTTACTTGAACATCTGACCATTATTAATATGAATAAAAGCCCTCGTACAAAATTGTGCGAGGGCTTTGTCTATCGTATGTGACTAATCGTCGGTATAATCCCAGATAACTGGGTGATCATCTGAATTCCAGTTCTCATGCCAATCTTCTGGTTGCGTTTCGTGTTCGGTGTAAATGGTCATCGCTGGTATGCCTTCAAAAACACTGGCTCCTAAGGTGGTAATGGCTTTGGATAGATAGATGCTGGATAGGTTGGTGCTATGGAAAGCCAAACCACCGATGGATGTAATCGTATCTGGAAGATCGATGGTTGTAAGATTTGTGTTTCGGAACGCCTGTGACGGAATCATCGTGAGTTGGATGCCCTCATCGAAAATGACCGTTTCAAGGTTTGGCGCATTTAAAAATACAAAGTTTCCCATATGCACGACATGTTTCGGAATATAGATACTTGAAATGCCAGTATGTTCAAATACCCTGGCTCCAATCCAAATCAGCTGGCTGTCTTCGGTGATGGTAAATGATAATAGGGTTTCGTTATGTGCGAACGCACTTGTTTCCATCTCAATGACTGAATCTGGTAAATGGACTTCTTCAAGAAAGTTTGATCTAAACGCATATCCTCCAATGTATTCAAGTTGAGAGTTCTCACCAAACTGAAGCGTCGTGATGTTGTTGCTTGAAAATGCACTACCTTCGATGGTGGTGACCGACGATGGAACATATACGTCGGTTAACTGACTGTTTGCGAAGGCTGCACCACCGATAGTTTTAAGTTTGGTCGCGGCATCCAAATTTACAGTGGTAAGCTGACTATTATTTGCAAAAGAGTGATTGCCTAGTGTGTGTAATTGACTGTTTTCTTCTAAAGTTACTGCATTGAGTTGGGTCGATTGAAATGCATAATCATCAATGAGATTGACACTAGCTGGTATCGTAATCTGTTCGATCCCTGTATTGTCAAATGCGTAAGGATAAATAATGGCTAACTGACTGTTTGTCTCGAACGTAACTGCACTGAGTGAAGTGTTGCTACGGAATGCACTTGTACCAATGCTTATGACTGTCGCAGGAACATGCACACTCACTAATCCATCAACTTCACGGAAAGCATCATTGGCTATGTGTGTCACTGATTTTCCATCAATCGTTTCTGGAATAACCAATTCTGTGACTTCATTATTTTCGGATAATCCGAGTAGGTACACGGTGTCAAACACTGTCGTAGCGTATACAAAATCGCCATTATCAAAAGTCTCATCATACCCCCATATCACCGTGCGCTTATCCCTGTTCCATTCAGGGTGCCATGATGCGGGTTCTGTTTCAAGTTTGCTT
Source organism: Candidatus Izemoplasma sp. (assembly GCA_007131405.1). Taxonomy (GTDB): domain Bacteria; phylum Bacillota_I; class Bacilli_A; order Izemoplasmatales; family Izemoplasmataceae; genus SLQR01. Next base: position 1,574 of record SLQR01000036.1, on the reverse strand, counting down.
GTTATCGTTAGGAACCTTGTTGAATAAAAGGCCCATTGCTCGATGGTTTTTACAGTTGAAGGAATGGTAAATCGTTGAACACGTGAAGCATAAAACGCTTCGATTCCAATACGTTCAAGTTGGCTCCCTTCTTCAAACCCGACTGTCTCTAACGAATAGGTATACCTGAATGCATTTGCTTCAATAACCTTTACACTCGCCGGTATAACGATGTTTTTGAGGGTTGATTCCTCAAACATACTCGCGCTTATTCGTGTAAGTTGACTACCTTCGGCAAAGGTGACCTCATCGATACGTGTCGAGTAGAAAGCATAGGCGTCAATTGTCTGGACATTTGCTGGAATATGTATTCTCGTGATAAAACTATACATGAAAGCTCCGCTACCAATATGCACAAGCGATTCAGGCAAAATAATCTCATCAAATCGAACTCCGCCTAAACGTAATGCTGAAATTTCAGTAATGCCTTCACCAATGGTCAAGGTATGTACATTTGCAAAATCACTGTAAATCAAGGTTGGGTTAATAAATGATATTCCATCGGCAAGTTTGACAGTTTCTAAGCCTTCTGGGATGTTAAGAACATGCTCTCCAAAATAGTGTTTTAGTTCGTAATTCGCTTCGCCCGATACCGTTATATGGCTTAATCCGGTTGAACCTTTCAAAATGCCTCTAGCGACATCTTGAGTAGCGTTTGATAACTCTATGCTTGTGAGCGCGGTCATGTTCGCAAAAGCATCTGTTCCAATGTTGGTAACATACTGCCCAATGCTTAACTGTTCAATCGTCGTGTTGCCACTAAATGCATACTCAGCGATCGTTGTGATTGGATACCCTGCAATGGTATCTGGTAACATCAAGATTTCTGCATCGCCTGTATACGACTCGATATGAGCTTCATTTTGAACAATCGAGTATTCAACCCCATCAAGTGTGTAATGCCACGAAGCCACAAGGGTAATATCTTCTTTATACGTGAAATCAAATGGGGTTTCTATACGTGTTTCGTCTAAGTACCACCCACTAAAAGAATAATCTTCGCGAACTGGTACTGGCAAGACTTCAATGGTTGAGTAAAGCTCAACTATAATCGGATTGACAAATGCACCTTCACCGGTATCAAAAGTAATCGTATAGGTCGCTAATGTCCATTGAGCTATCAGTGTCACGTCTTCAGTAATGACAGATTCTTCGGTAAATGGTTCACCGTTTAATTGCCACTCTACAAAGACATAGTCTTCCTTCTCGACAATTGGAAAACTGATTGTCGAACCATAAGGGACCATTTCGAGCGGCGGTAGAGTGTCATCGGTTTGCGTATCAAACTCAACCGTAAAGGTTTGAATTTCAAACTGTGCTCGGATAATTAGGTCACTGGTAACGACATCAAAACTTTTGTCCCATCCGATAAAGTCATGACCTTCTTTTGAAGGTGGAACTGGCGTTATCGCAGCACGACCATCTAAAACATAGTATGATGCCACAACAGAATCATCATAGTTTATAAATATTACTTGATGGTATACACCGTAGGTATCTTCGAGCCAGACTGCATAAAGCGTCATGTCTTGGGT
>SLQR01000062.1 GCA_007131405.1 Candidatus Izemoplasma sp. | reverse complement strand
GGGGGAGTTAATGAATCCAGAGTTGCAGAGCATTTTGCTTTGCAACTTTTCTTTTGTTTAGTCCATCGCATCGTGGTTGTTAATGCCCAGTGAAATTCGTGGGTCCAGTAGACATTGAATCAAATCACATACAAACTTTACAGTTAAACCAATAATAGCATAAAACATACTTACGACAATGGCAATCGGTACGTGAATCAAGAAATAACCGCCACCATCGTAACTATCGTACATATGATCTAAAAACCAAATAGCCACGCCCCTTATCATGTAGACGGGTTCCACAAAGAAAGAAAACATCAAGACTGATGTAATGATAAAAGGCAGTTCAGTTAAGATGGGCACAAGAGCATTCTTAAGTGAATGATTTCTAAGTGCTTGACGTTTATTTAAGCCTTTTACGCGGGCAAGCATCATGTATTCGGCATTCATGGTTTCAATTAACTCGCCGCGAACAAGCCGTGTGACCCGTGCAATCGCGGGGCCTGCAAGGGCAATAACCGGTATGATTAGACCAATCATCAGATCTTTATAAGGCATGTATTCTGGTGGGTATCGACGCGGTAGCCACCCTAATTGAAAGCCAAAAATAATGACGAGCGGAAAGATTAGTATAAAACTTGGTAATGAGCCAAATATAAGTGTGAAAGAACTAATAAATCGATCGATAAATGTATTGCGCTTAAGCGCTGAAATAAATCCGAGCAATGTCCCAAGTGTCAAATATACAATAAATGTCGCAATGTTTACCCGTAGAGTAATGGGTGCTTTCTCACGAAATGTTTCCCAAACGTTTTCACCACGTCGCGTTGTGCCCCAATCCCACTCGGTAAGAACACCGCTTAAGTAAACAGTATACCGTTCCCAAACAATCGCAAAGTTATCAGGAAAAGGGATGTATGGTCGCGGTCCCCAAAACCGAATCATGACCAAATTCATGGCATAATAAAGCACAGTAAAAACAATACCCAACGTGAGTATAAATAAAAAGATTCGCACAAGAATATATCGTACCATAAAGCAACACTCCCTTCTTACGGGTGTAAACCGTAATATGTCATTCAAGTATAAGAAAAAAGAGTATATTAAGAGCCATTCTACTAAAGAAATGAGAATATTACAAATTTAACCTGCTACATTGTAATGAATTACAAATAAGTTTGAGTGAAGTGCATTAAATCTAGAAAAAAGAGCAAACCGCTCTTTTTTTTATCTTTTAAGAACTGCGTTATTTTTGATGGTATCCCGAGCGTTCTCCATGGATTTTTTAAGCAAAACCGTCTCACGAATTAACTGATAATCCTTATAGGCATTTTCAAGGCCTTTACTAAAAGGTGTTTCCGTTTTACTGTACTGTTTAATTTTGCTCACAGATAAGACATTATCATAATCGAAGAAAGGAAAGAAATCGGTTGCTTTTAAGGCGTAATCGTCAGGATTAATAAAGAGAATATTGGCGCTTTTTTTAACGACTTTTGCGCAGGCGTTCACCCACGCTTCGAAACTAAGCGCCTGGGAATCGCCGACATTATAAATGCCTGGTGGAATAATGTCTTCTATGGCTTCTTTGACGTGTAAAGCCAAGTCACGTACATAGACAAAATGAACCTGGTTGTTGGAGGATGGGACGTAGATAGGTTGAGCCTCTTCAATCAATTTAAACATCAGTCGTTCGCGTAAGACGTAATTGTTTTCACCATACACAAACGGTGGACGAAGTGCGATAAATATGTTCTTGCTTAATCTGTTTTTTAAATGCATTTCTGCTTCACGTTTATGATCGGCATACGCTTTAAAAGGGGAGTCACCACCAAGAGGGTCACCCTCTTTAAATGGCGCTTTTGCTTTGTTGATATGATAAACAGCACTCGAACTAATGTAGATGAATTTTTTGATCGTTGACAGGTCAAGTGCGTTAATTAAGTTATCGCTTTGGGCTTGCGTAATACCTGAAATATCAACCACGTAGTCAAACCGATAAGGCGACAACACCTCTTTAAGTTTTAAGGCATCGTTTCGGTCACAAATCAGTTCATGAACTTGTTTATCATTAAACGGATGTGTCCCGCGATTTAAAATATAAACTTTGTAGTCATGTTTCAGCGTGTTTACCACGTGCTTTCCAATGAAATAAGACCCACCCATAATAAGAACATTTTTCATGATTAATCAACCTTTCTTGCGTCAAATGTATTTTTCCATTAATTATGGAAATGCGTGTACCATAAACCAGTAAGTTTAATACTTCTCGCGTGCTTTGGGTTGTGGGTAGACACAAGTAGTAGATGTTAACCAAATAGCGTGACGATTATAATCAATGATGTTGTGTTTTTTTAATGTAGCGAGTGCTCTTGAAAGTGAAGGACGCGTGACATTAAGGTAGTTTGCAAGTGCCTCTTTCGACTGAATTAAATAAGTTTGTGACCCAGACATGGTTGCGTGTTCGATAAAGAACATAATTTTATCAGCCAAGGTTGATTGACTGAGTATTTTATTGTGAATATTTAGTTTTGTGGCCTTATTGCATAAGTTCTTTAGGTAATAGGTTCGAAAAAGATCACTTTTTTTGAGTAAAGTATCGAGCGTTGCACGATCAATAAATGCGATGGTTGTCGTTTCTTTTGCAATGAGATGACCCGGATAGCGGTTTTGTTCGGCGTGAAGCAAGAAGTCACCAAAAAAATCACCAACATTTAGCGATGCAAGATATTTTTCATCACCATGGTAACTGTAGTGAATCAAATCGACCTGCCCGTTTAAAAGCAGACCCACTTCAGCGCATAAATCCCCTTCAAGTGCAATGATTTGGTTGGGTGAATACGTTCTTTGTTGATTGAGTTTTGATTGAATTAAAGTATTATTCAATAAAGTTTTCAAGATACTCACTCCGTAACATATGTTACAATAGTTTTTCTGTCTTTAGTATATCATAAAGATAGAAAGATTGGAGTGATTTTTATGAAAAAATACTATTTACTTGCTTTAATTGGACTGCTTACGATTCTACCGGGATGCAGCAATCCCTCATTCGATGAACAGACACATCTTAGTGTGATGGTTCCAAATGGGATACCAAGTTTGACGCATCTTTATCTAGAAGTGGAAACGCTTGATAATTTAACAGTTACTGTTGACCGAGTTTCAGGCCCACAACCGCTTATAGCAGCCTTTACATCAAACAGTCACGACGTGATTATTGCGCCGCTAAACCTTGGCGCTAATCTTTACAATAAAGGAGTGGATTATCAACTAGCAAGTGTGATTACTTGGGGAAACTTGCAACTTATAAGCGGCACACCACTAACGAGTTTCGGCGATTTAGAAGGTAAAGAAATCATCGCCTTTGGTGAAAACAGTATACCGGCGATGATTCTTGAAATGTTAGTAGAAACATATGGCTTTACGGATAAACCAACCATCACTTACTCGGCAAATTCCGCACAAGAAAGTTTAATGCAATTATTACACGATTCGACCCGCATTGTATTAACTGCCGAACCCATTACATCAAGAGCAATTGAGCAACACCCCAATACATCAATTATTGATCTTGGTGCTGTATGGGAAACCATCATGGCACAACCATTGTTCCCACAAGCAGGGATTTTTATTCGTAAAGAGGTAGAGGAAGAGACACGATTAAAATACCTTGAAGCTGTTGAGTCTTCAATAACGCGAGTCATTAACAACCCAGAAGTAGCAGCGGATTTAGCCGTGTCACTTGACTATCCATTTGATTACGATCTATTGCTCGCAAGCATCCCTAAAAGTGAAATGGGTTATCGTGAGGCACTTGAATCTGAGTTAGCGTGGTTTTTTGATAAAATCAATGCTTTTAACGTAGAACTTATTGGGGGAACTATTCCAGAAAGTGACTTTTACATCCATAAACCATGAAACGCACCGTTATCGGATGCATTACCATTAGTGTATGCGTTGGCTTGTGGCAACTTTATGCGAATGCCATTGATAACCACTATATTCTTCCACCCCCAATGCAGGTTGGTCAACGACTCATCGAGTTACTAAGAACCCCACAAACGTATCACATAATTGTCGCTTCAATTCGTCGTTTGATGGTATCGATTAGCTTTGCCATGATCCCCGGTATATTTTTCGGGTTGTTAGCTGGACGCATGACCACCATCGATTATGCATTAAGACCACTCGTTACTACCTTGAGAACCTTGCCGGTTGCGTCTGTAATTGTGATTGTCATGATTTTAGTGGGGAGTCCAATAACGTTGTACGTCATTGCTTTTTTGATGCTTTTCCCGCTAGTATATGAAGCAAGTAAACAAGGTGTTTTATCGATAGATACGTCAATTAATGAAGCATTATCACTTGAAAGTTCAAAACGCTTTGCCTTTATGTATTCAATCGATTTACCCTTAGCTTTCCCTTATATTAAGACAGCGTTTTTACAAAGTTTCGGACTTGGATTCAAAGTGCTTGTGATGGCTGAATTTATTACGCAAGCACCGAGCAGCATTGGTCGCGCGCTTTATGATGGAACGATTAGTATTTATTATGATACCGTTTTTGCATGGACCCTAATTCTTATTGTTATCGTCACCATTATTGAAAACGGGTTTCACCGTTTAAAGTCCAATCTAAAATAAAGGCAAACCAACAGGTTTGCCTTTAAATTTAGATTCTTTCTTTTGGTGAATAGGTGGTATGTAAAAGGTCGTGTGCCTTCGGCGAAGCCGGTTCACTTAGGAAGTTCTCATACAATTTAACGACCATTGGATTTTCATGCGACTTTCGACGTGGTAAACTTGCGTCAATGGTGTAAAGTGCTTCTTGGCGTTTTTTTAGGATGTCAATATTTCCATGGTGATAAGGTTGTCCACCTCCACCAATACAGCCGCCAGGACACGCCATAATTTCGATGGCATGAAAGTTGCTTTTTCCCTCACGGATACGTTCAAGGAGTTTTCGTGCATTGCCTAACTCATGAGCAATGCCAATATTAAGTTCCATATCACCAATTTGAATTGTCGCTTCACGAATCCCTTCGATGCCACGCATCGCTTTAAAGTTTACGTCTTTAAGTTCTTTTCCGGTTAGCATTTCGTAAGCCGTACGGGTGGCAGCTTCAATCACACCTCCAGTTGTTCCGAAAATGGCGGCTGCACCCGTCGACTCACCCAGGAGAAAGTCGAACGGTTCATCATCGAGCTTGCGAAAATCAATGGCGGCTTCTTTAAGCATGCGCGACAACTCCCTAGTTGTGATGACATAGTCAACTTCACTAAGGCCGTCCTTATTCAATTCTTCCCTGGCTGCTTCGGCTTTCTTCGCAACGCAGGGCATAACTGATACCATAATAATGTCTTTTGGATCGATGTTATTGTGTTCGGCGTAATAGGTTTTTGTTAAAGCACCGACCATCTGTTGTGGGGATTTACATGACGATGGAACGTCGAGTAAATCAGGAAATTGATGTTCGATGAACTGAACCCAAGCCGGACAACAAGAAGTTAACATCGGTAAGGGTTTATTGTTTTGAATACGGTCAATGAGTTCTTTAGCCTCTTCAATAATGGTTAAATCTGCACCAAAATTCGTGTCAAAGACTTGGTCAAATCCAAGACGTCTTAAACTAGAAACAACTTTACCAGTTAAAATGGTGCCGGGTTCGAAACCGAATTCTTCACCAATCGCAGCGCGGACAGCTGGTGCTACTTGAACAATCACGTGTTTTTTTGGATTATTAAGCGCACGCCAAACGCTTGGTGTATCATTCATCTCAGCCAGTGCGGCTGTTGGGCAAACAGAGACACATTGACCGCAATAGGTACAACTTGTGTCGGCTAAATCAAGATGAAAGGCTGTAGCAACAACCACATCAAACCCACGTTTTAAAGGACTTAATATTCCAACGGTTTGCACGTCATCACACATTGTTACACAGCGACGACACATAATGCATTTGTTGGAGTCTTTTACAATACCTTTTGAGGTTAAATCTTTCGGATGATTCATCTTTTCGCCTTGGTAGCGAATTTCTTTGATATTCATTTCATGCGCTAAACTTTGGAGTTCACAATCTAAGTTTTTAACGCAGGTTAAACAATCTTGTGGGTGGTTCGAAAGCATCAGTTCTAAACTTGTTCGACGGGCCATAACGGCTTTAAGTGTATCTGTTTGTATGCGCATACCTTCAATGACTTTTTCGGCACATGATGGCACGAGTCGACCACGTTTTTCATCTTCAACCATGCAAACTCGACAATTAGCGTTTTTGTTAATGACACCAATGTCATGAAGATCGAGATGGCACAAGGTTGGTATATGGATCCCAATTTTTTCCGCGGCTTCAAGCAAGGTTGTTCCCGCTTCGACATTTAATTCAATGCCATTGATTGTTAAATTTATCATTTTATCAATTAATTTCATGGTGACCTCCTAAGGTTTCAAAATCGCTTGAGTTGGACATGCATCATAACAAGCACCGCAGGCAATACAGTCTGCTTCTTGAATACGGTGAACTTCACGGACTTTACCGTCAATACAATCGACCGGACAAACACGTGCACATTTCGTGCAACCAATGCATTTTTTACCTTCGATTAAATAGGCTGTGCGTTTCGTTCGGTACGCATACGCTTCGTATTCCGCTTCAAAAAACTTCATCGTGCTTAATACAGGGTTTGGAGCTGTTTGGCCCAACCCACATAACGAAGCGCTTTTGATGTTGTCGCCAAGTGTTTTTAAGCGTTCTAAATCGGCAGGCTCACCTTCCATATTCGTTAAGCGCTCTAAAATTTCAAACATACGCTTGGTCCCAATACGACAAGGTGTACATTTGCCGCACGACTCATCTTGCGTAAAATCCAAGTAAAACTTTGCAAACTCAACCATGTCTGTATCTTCATCCATCACGATTAATCCGCCCGAGCCCATCATCGCACCAATGGCAAGTAAAGAATCATAATCAATTGGTGTGTCAAAATAATCTTCAGTAATGACGCCCCCACTGGGTCCACCAATTTGAATGGCTTTGATTTTCTTGCCATCGGGATGGCCGCCGCCAATATCATAAATAATTTCACGGAATGTCGTGCCCATCGGAACTTCAACGAGTCCAATATTGCGGATATTCCCAGCAAGTGCAAAAACCTTTGTGCCTTTTGAACGTTCTGTGCCAAGTGAGGCAAACCACTGAGCACCATTTAATATGATGACGGGTATATTGGCTAGGGTTTCAACGTTGTTTACACACGATGGTTTGTCCTTAAATCCGCTTTCACTTGGAAAAGGAGGCTTTTTATCGGGTTCACCTCGGAAGCCTTCCATCGAGCGAATAAGGGCTGTTTCTTCACCACACACAAAAGCACCTGCGCCAAGTTTAATCTCAATGTCAAATGAAAAGTTAGTGCCAAATAGATTTTTACCGAGCAAGCCATGTTCGCGTGCGGCTTTTATCGCAACACGTAAACGTTCGGTTGCCAATCCATACTCAGCACGTATATAGATTAACCCTTTGCTTGCCCCAATCGCATAACCCGCAATTGCCATGGCTTCAATGATTGAATGTGGATCACCTTCTGCAATACTGCGATCCATAAAAGCACCAGGATCGCCTTCATCGGCGTTGCAAATAAGGTATTTTTGATCACTTTCAACATCTCGCGTATAAGCCCACTTTAAACCTGTTAAAAACCCGCCGCCACCGCGACCACGCAAGCCACTTGCTTGAACAATTTGAATCACGTCTTTTGGTGTTTTTTCGGTCAAACATCTTCCTAAAGCTAAATAGCCATCATTGACAATGTATTGTTCAATAACTTCGGGATTTATTTCACCACAGTTTCTTAACGCAACACGTAATTGTTTTTGGTAAAAACGCATGCCTTTTGAATCTTTGGTCACATGCTCTTCGTTTGGTTCTTTATAAAGGAGACGACTGACGGTCGTATTGTTTACAATGTGATGGGTAAAAATCGCTTCGACATCTGAAACTTTAACACGGACATACGTTATATCATCGGGTTCAATTTTAATGATTGGTCCTTGCCCGCAAAAACCAAAACAGCCAGTTTTTACAAGGTTTACATCAACCGCCAAATCCTGTTTTTGAATTAAATCTTCAAGCATTGCAAGAATCAAATCGCTTTCAGATGATATGCAAGACGTACCAGCACAGACCAATACTGAAATACGATAATCTGCCTTCGTAGGCAATGTGTCTTTCCATTTGATCAAACCGGCTAAATTATTAATGACCATAGTCTTCACCTCGACATTGTTCAATAATTTTATCGACGTCACTCGGTTTAAGATTGCCGTAGACTTTATCGTTCACGGTTATAACAGGCGCAAGACCACAAGCACCAATACAGCGCACATCCTTAATCGTAAAAAGCCCATCCTCGGACATCTTATTTTTTGTTGTTTTTGTTAATTTCAAGATTCGATCTAAAACTTTATTGGCACCTTTAACAAAACAAGCGGTACCGGTACAAACGCTTATCACGTATTTTCCAGTCGGTTCTTCATTGAAAAAGGAATAAAATGTTACCACACCATTTACATGAGCACTTGATAAATCAAGTTTACGTGCAATGAACCATTGTAAGTTTTGTGGCAAGTGCCCAAATAGGGATTGAGCTTTATGAAGCACATGAATAAGTTGTTCTTTTTTATCCTCTTCAAGGGCTTCAATATATACGGACAGTGCCATAAGTTTTTCTTTGTCAAGCGTACTTAAATCTAAAATTTTATTTTTCATCATAACCTCCTATAAGTATAAAACACACAAAAGGATTATAACAAATTAAAAGCCTTAATGTAAAGGTTTTTAGGTATAATAGCTACAAATATAATGCACATATGTAATACAGGTATATGTAATACAAATTGCATAATTGTATTATAAAAACGTACATAAAAAACGAAGTGAAAAAATGAATGTTTATTTTAGGCTAATTTTATAGGTTGCTTTCCCTTATGTATTATATGAGCAAAACAATTTCGGTATAATTTATGACTCGCTTGACAAACCTTTCGATCAATTCTACATGCACCCACAAATGAAAATGTGACCATGATTTACAGTTAGTCAATAAAGACATTTTCAAAACGAACATGAGATGCTTTCGACATCTTGTTTAATCCTTAGATTCTGTTTATAATAAATTAAGATGACATTGATATTAGGAGGATTTATGAAGACATGGTTTACATCACTCGATCGCCACAACCGTGATGCGTATAAACTTGATAAAGCAATTGAAATGAGTGGAAGAGAAGATGTTTTAGCGCTATCGGTAGCGGATTCTGATTACGAGACTGCCCCTGCGATAAAAGAAGCATTGCTTGACCGCACGGATCATGGCGCATTTGGTTATTCTGGTATTCCCAAAGACTTTGCTCCAATCATTAAAGCCTGGTTTAAAAGACGTTACAATTTCTCAATTAAACCCCATTGGGTTGTTCCGGCCCCCAAAGTGTTAAATGCCTTATGTGTTTTAATGCAAACCTTATCAAACCCAAAAGATAAAGTATTAATTCAACCACCGGTTTATCACGTATTTAAGCCAGCGATTTTAGAAAATAACCGCGTAGTGGTAGAAAATGAACTTATTAAAACAAAAGAAGGGTATCGCATTGATTTTGGCGATTTTGAAGCCAAACTAAAAGAAGGTGTTAAACTGTTTATGTTATGCTCACCACATAATCCGGTTGGACGCGTATACACAGACGCTGAACTTAAACGCATGGTGCAGTTATGCAAGGCGTACGACGTGACTATTTTAAGTGATGAAATTCATGCTGATCTCATCATGGAGAACCACCACTTTATTTCAATGGCACATTACCACGATCTTTATGAAAAAATTATTGTTATATCGGCACCAAGTAAAACGTTCAATATTGCAGGGCTTCAAGTTGCGTATATGGTGATTCCAAACAACGAAATCCGCAAACACGTTAAAAAGACGTACAATGCACTGCATCTATCAGGACCAAATCTCTTGGCGTATACAGCCTTAAAAGCAGCGTACACTAAAAGCGATGACTGGGTCGATGCCCAAAACAAACACATTAAGATAAACTATAACCATTTAAAAGCGTTTATTGAAGCACACAGTGATAAAGCATGGATTGCACCACTTGAAGGCACATACTTAGCTTGGATTGATATGCACTTTACGGGTCTTAATAGTGAGACCATTATCGACGGATTAACAACTCAAGGGCTTGTTGTGTCGGATGGTAAAACATTTAGTGAGCATACAGACACATTTATTCGCGTGAACTTAGCGTGTTCAGAAGCAAACATGTTGCTAGCGATACAACGTCTAAAAACCTATTTAGAGACCTTATAAGCAAATAACCTAGTATTAAGGTTGCATGCAAAGCGAAAAATAAGTATAATACTGAGGAAGCCATTAGGCTTTCTCATTCATGCCGGAGGAGTACCCAAGAGGCTGAAGGGGCTCGCTTGGAAAGCGAGTAGGTCGGCTTAACCCGGCGCAGGGGTTCAAATCCCCTTTCCTCCGCCATAATTTTGCATCTTCGTTCGATAGGTTTACTATCGTTTTTTTAATGCATCTTTACCAAAATGTATGGACTTGATATAATAGAATAGATAATCATTAAGGGATTAGGAAAGAAGGGGTCATGTGCATAAAAAAATTGGACTGTGTTTAACGGGTGGTGGCGCGCGTGGTGCATACCAAATTGGAGCCATGGAAGCGTTAGAAGAGCTCGGACTCTTTAGTCAAATTAAGGCTTTTTCAGGGACTTCGATTGGAGCAGCAAACGCTTTAGTCGCCGCATCAACCTCGGTTCAAACGGCTAAAGATGTTTGGGTGAATATGCCTGAAGAAAATATGCCAAAAATCAAAAAAGACAAAGCTGATCAGAGCAATAAACTAAAGCGACCACGCTTTGATGCAGGTGTCTACTCCATGGCGGTCTTCGAAGATATACTTCGTAATAATACCGATTGTGATGCGCTAAGAAAAAAAGAGGTCTATGTGACTATCTCTGAAGGCGGTCAGGCGGATGGTGGATTAAACGAATTGGTTAAAACCACGCTTATACATTATTTAAAACATCAATCAAAAGTTAATTATGTGCCTGTGCACAAAGTTGAAGATAACGACACGATTTTTAAAACCGTGATTGCATCAAGTTCGATTCCATTCTTTTTTGCGCCCGTCGAACTAGAGGATAAGAAGTTTTACGATGGAGGTGTCTATGATAACGTTCCGATTCAGCCATTAATCGATGCTGGATGCGATGAAATCATAATTATTTATTTGCATAAACACTTTATGTTTAATCCAAAAAAAGGGTCACAGAGCGTTACGTATCATGAAATAAAGCATAAAGGACTATGGATGGGAAGCATATTAAAATTTAGTGAAAAACAAACCAAAAAACTTATCCAAGCTGGTTATGAAGAAACCATGGACTATTTTAAAACGAAACAACAAAAAGCATCCGATGAAGACAATGATTAAACACCATTGTTTTCTTTTTTTAGTTGTTTCCCAACAAAACAACCAGCATAATTGTTTAATTAATGAAAGGAGTGTTAAAACATGAAAAGAATATTACTAGCACTATCATTTGTTTTACTCTTTACTTTAGCTGCGTGTGCTCAAACGACTGATGACAGCATTCAAACTGATGAAACCTATGTTACCTTAGATATGAATCCAGCTGTTTCATTCATCATTGATGAAGATGACAATGTTGTTTTAGTCAATGCTTTAAATGAAGATGGCGAAATGCTACTCTTTAACTTAGATTTAGTTGGTGAAAATATTGAAACTGCCATCGACCGTTTAATTGGTGAAGCTGGCGATCTAGGATTTATTGATCCAGACGCTGCTGAAACAGTTGTTGAAATCGAAGTTATTGGACGAGACATCGCTTTAGAAAACCGTGTTCGCGCACGTTTTGAAGAAGCACTAGAAAAAGCATTTGAAGATCGAGATATGCCGGTTCAAGTACGCGACCGTGTTTATGATCAAGCGTTTATTCAAGAAGCTCAGCAACGTGGGCTTGAAGCAAGAGAATATCGTCTGATTCAGCAAGCATTAATGGCGGACCCTGAATTGTCAGAAGAAGAAGCACGAAATCTTGATACAGATGAACTTGTAGCACTTGTGCGTGAGCATGGACAAAATATTAGCGAACATGCCCAAGCACTACGTGAATCGTTCTTAACAGCGAAACAAGAAGTATTTGATTACTATAATCCTCAAATTGAAGATTTAGAAAATCAAATTGAAGCGGCTATTGAAGCTGACGAACCAGTTGAAGACCTCGAAGCTGAACTTGACGCTTTAGAAGCAGAAAAACATGCAGCACTTATGGATGTTGTTGACGACTTTACCACACAAGCTCAAGCTATACGTAATGAGATGATTACAGAATTCCATCAACGCAAAGAAGATTTCAAAGACCGTTTCCCTCAGTAACACGGTCTTTGGGGACCATACATTTGTATGGTCTTTTTTTATTCTCACATACCATTAAATCAAATACCTTGCTATAATAGATGTAAGTATTGAAACGTAAGCGAGGTGAGATGGATGGTTGAATTTTTAATTAATCTACTTATCATCACAAGTTATTTTGCGATTGTACTTGGTTTGCTATCTGTCTTACTAAAAGTTGTGTTTAAGGTGCCCAAGGAAATCGTCCGTAAAGTACAGCACATTGGCTATGCTTTATCAATCTTCTTGTTTCTGTATTTATTTGATGTTTGGTATCATGCGCTCATTATTAATGCCATTTTTATTGTCTTTATTTCCACGGGCTTGTGGCTTTTTGAGAAGACACGTTATTACAAAATCTATTTTGTGGATCGTGAAACACTAGGTGGGGAACTAAAGTACTCACTTATTCAAGCTCAACTGATGTTTGCGCTCTTAATTTTTTTCTTTTCATGGCTTTTACCACGAGCGCAGGAATATATTATCGTGATTGCGGTCATGTGTTGGGGTGTTGGTGATGCCCTTGCGGCGCTTATTGGGAGACGCTTTGGTCGTTTGAAAATTAATATGTTCGGCGCCGATCACAAAAAAACATGGGAAGGCAGTAGCGCCATGGCTGTCAGTGTATTTTTAGTCATGATACTGTTGTTGCTTTTTTATGCAGGGATTGTTTGGTGGGTGGCGCTGATTGCAAGTCTTGTCATCGCACCTTTATCGATGCTTATTGAAGCATATGCACACAAAGGAACTGACACACTTATTTTGCCTTTAAGCATTGCTTTTTTGCTCTATGGAATCTTGATGATCTTTTATGGAATAGGGGTGCTGTAGATGAAAAATGACAAGCGTCAATTAACCTTAACGCTTTCGGTGGTCTTTAGTTTCTTTGGCCCAATCGTCACAGGCATCGCTTGGATGATGAACACATCAGCAACACAGTTTGCTGACTTCATTCGTCGTAGTGCAGAATTAAGTGTTTTAGTCTTGGCACTGTATAGTTATATGCGCATTAAAAACCTGACGTTAAATCCCGCAAAAAAGCATCAGTTTCAATTTCGTATGTATCGTGTGTCTGGGTTTGTGCTTATGTTTAGTTCAACACTGTTACTCTTCTTATTTATTCGCGCACTCGTTTATCCAAGCATACCCGAAGGAAACGTCATACTTGGACTAGCAACTGCGGGTCTTGGATTACTATTTAATACGTATTTCTGGTTGAGGTATTCCAAGTTCAATCAAGAAAAAGCCAGCGCAATTATGGATTCACAGGGATCAATTTATCAAGCGAAAACCTTCGCAGACTTAAATGTTGTTATTGCCTTAACATCGGTATTGGTTTTTGCGTCAAGCTGGTTAAGTTACTGGATTGATACATTTGGAACGCTTTTACTAGCACTTTATTTAGCAATACGTGGGTATAGTTTGTTTCGTAAAAAAGATGTCGAATCCGACTAAAAATTAGGTAGCATATAAAGGAGGCAAATAATGAACATTATCACTGAACAAATAACCGTTCAATCGCACACTAAAAATGAATTTATCGATATTACTCAGACCATCAAATCGATGGTCAAAAAACATGACATTCATGAGGGACAAGTTCAGCTCTTTGTTCCGCATACAACATCCGCAGTGACGATTAATGAAAACGCCGATCCTGATGTGACGAATGATCTCATTTATGGGCTTAATAAGACGTATCCTAACGACAAGCAGTACACCCACTTTGAAGGCAATACGGATGCGCATTTTAAGAGTTCAGTCATTGGGGTGGATCAAACCATCCTTATTACCCAGGGCAGCTTAACGCTTGGGACGTGGCAAGGAATTTATTTTTGTGAGTTCGATGGCCCAAAAACCCGTAAAGTTATCATTCGAATTACTGGTCATCAAAAAGACGCTATCATTAAATTGTAAAAAAATGTAGCCATTCAATGAAGAACGTGATAAAATCGTAATCGGTACTTGGGGGCATAGCTCAGTTGGGAGAGCGCTTGAATGGCATTCAAGAGGTCGAGGGTTCAAGTCCCTTTGTCTCCACCAATAAGAGAGTAAAGTCTATTTCATTGAAATAGACTTTTTATTTTTAGGCGCCTTGACCCTCTTTGTGCAAAAAAAAGAATGATTGCTCATTCTCATTTTTGTTGATGGCTTAATGCTTTGAGTGCATTGCCTTCTAAACGGTAAGTTGTCCACGTACTCATAGGTTTTGCACCCAACTTTTCATAAAATGTTTTTGCGGGGTCGTTCCAGTTTAAACAACTCCAATCAACGCGGCGGTAATCACGCTCAACTGCAAGGCTTGCAAGTTTGATTAATAGCGCCTTACCATACCCATGGCCACGGTACTTAGGATCGATGTATAGATCTTCTAAATACATATTTGGTTTTCCAATAAAGGTTGAGAAGTTTTCAAAATAAAGTGCGAATCCGATTGCTTTTTGATCGATTTCAGCAAGCAACACTTCGGCTTTTTTGTGGATAAAAAGTGATTCGTGAAGAGATGATTCAGTTGCAATCACCTCGTCAAGCATTTTTTCATAAACAGCTAAGGCTTTAATTAGTTTGAAAATGACAGGTGTATCTGATGCATTTGCATGGCGAATGGTCAATGGCATAATATCCTCCT
>SLQR01000077.1 GCA_007131405.1 Candidatus Izemoplasma sp. | reverse complement strand
ATTATCAAATCGACTTACCTACGGTGAAGATCAGCACCAACTGACCGCAACGAGTTCTTACGTTGGTCATAAATCACCCCCACCATTCATGGCGGGTTTCATTGAAATAGAAATTGATAAGGATACCGCTGAAATTGAAATACTCAATTACGTGAGTGTGGTCGATTGTGGTGTACCAATTAATCCAAAACTCGCTCAAGGTCAAGTTGAAGGTGGCATTGTACAAGGGTTAGGGATGGCACATTTTGAAGATGTAAAATACACCACAAAAGGAAAAATGATTAGCAACGACTTACTTAATTATAAAATTCCAGTATCAACGAGTATTAAACGTTTAACCACAGAGTTTGCTCAAAGTTATGAAGAATCAGGTCCATACGGGGCTAAATCGGTCGGTGAAATTGGCATTGATACACCACCAGCAGCATTGGCAAACGCTGTTTATAATGCTCTTGGTGTTCGCATCAACTCATTGCCGATCACCCCAGAAAAAATTATTGAGGCGTTAACTCAAAAAGAAAACGGAGGACAAAAATTATGAAAAAACAATCAATCATTTATGCAGTTATCTTTTTCGGCGCACTTTGGGGCGCGATAGAAGCAACACTTGGGTATGTGTTGCAACTTATGCCACACTTTGTCTCAGGCTTTATCATGTTTCCAATTGCGGCACTTATTTTAGTCGCTGCGTACCATAAAACCCACTCAGCAAAAGCGTTACTTATGGTGGGGGCGATTGCAGCGATGATTAAATCAATTAATCTCTTTTTCCCAATGAACCACTGGCGTACCATTAATCCGATGGTGGCTATTGTGCTTGAAAGTTTAATGGTGATGGCCGTTATTGGTGTGGTAGTGCATAAACCACTGCAGCAAAAAATACTCGCTTTTTCCATCGCAAGTCTTGGTTGGCGCCTTCTGTATTTAGGCTATATGGGTGTTCAGTTCATCACCACGGGATTCTTGCATGATAACTTAACGTCAATGAGCAGTTTCATCGCGTTTGTTTTTGTCCAAGGTCTGCTTGGTGCAGCGCTTGCACTTATGCTTTATTACGTACTTGAATGGATGAGACAACACGTGGGGAAAACAATTCAAATTAAACCCGTCACGGCAACCTTAATGGTTGTCATTGCGATTGCCCTTACGGTTATCCTGTAAGGCACTCAATAATACCGTATTATTAAACGAATGGCTTAAGGAGGATTGACATGGATATTTACGAAAAAATTGTTAAATGCAAACAAAATAATATTAATGCGATGGTTGTTACCGCCGTCAGCAAACAAGGTGAAGGACCCGTTGAAGTCGGTAAAAAAATGCTTGTGACTGAAACTGGAGAAGCTTTAGGGACAGTCGGTGGTGGAGCGCTTGAATTTCACGCCCGCGAGAAGTGTAAAACACTGATCAAAGCACGTAAACATCTTCATGAACGTTATGTGCTAAACGACGGAAAAATTATTCCGGATGCGAAAACCTTGCCGATGGTATGTGGTGGTGTCGTAACCCTTTATTATGAATACATTGGAGCTGAGCGATCCATTTATATATTTGGGGCGGGTCATGTAGGTCAAGCATTAGTCAATACGCTTAAACCTTTAAATTTTCATCTAACGGTGATTGATGAGCGTGAGCACGTGGTTAAGCAGTTTCGTGGCGCAGATCGTTTGGTGCATAAAAACTTTGTGGAGTTTATCGAAGACGAAGGCATCAAGGAAGACAGTTTTATTGTTGTTTGTACCCCGAGCCATGAACACGATTATCATGTCATAAACAAAGTGCTTGAACTAAAGCTTAATCCGGCATACATGGGCATGCTCTGTTCATCTAAAAAACTGAAAGAATACCTCGAATCAACCTATCAACAATTCGGAAAATCAATTGATCTAAGTCATTTCTATGCACCCATTGGATTATCGCTTGGTGGCGGTAGTCCTGAAGCCATTGCCATTTCCATCGCCAGTGAACTGTTAGCAATTCATCACGGAAAAACAACGATCGATCATATGCGGGAGACAGAAAATGGTCACAATCATTACTGGAAAAATTAACAGCAACAAAACATCAACGATGATTGCACATCATCGTAAACTTGGGTGTGGCGATGGATTTGTTTCTGTAAAAAACATGGTTGGAGATACTGTGCACAGTTATGACGCTATGCAATTGTCAACTGAAAAAAAGCAGGTCTTAATTAAACGTGACATCTTTTATGACAATGATTTTACCGTGGCGTGTTCGATCGGACCCTATTTATTTAGTGAGGAAACTTTGTTTTATATTCACAAACAGGTTGAGGCGATGGTTCATGCCAACGAACCCTATGTATTTTTAGACGAAGTTGGGGTTTTAGAACTTGAGTCAAAAGGCTTTGATTTATCCATAAAAACAGTTCTTAAATCAAACAGTCAGCTTGTGATGGCGGTGCGTGAAGACCTTGTTGAACAACTCATCAGGCACTATAAAATAGTTAACTACACCATTCTTGTTGCAAAATAACGTAAAGGTAGGTGAAACCATGACTTACGACAAAGCCATCAAACATGGCCGTGTTTTTGTTGATGGTCACTTTATTCATACCAATGTCTACATCAAACAAGGTAAAATCAAAACGCTATCAACAAAAGACTGCGATGCCCATGAAACCTGTGATGCTCAAGGCATGGATGTTTTGCCTGGGCTCATTGATCCTCATGTGCATTTTGAACTCGATTTAGGGTTCATTCAATCCGTTGATGACTTCTATCATGGGAGTGTTGCTGGTGCGTATGGAGGGATAACAAGTTTTATTGATTTTCTCGATCCTGTCGACACTAATGAAGGCTTAATTGAAGCGTTTAATCGCCGCAAGAAACGCGCAGAAAACAGTTTGCTCGATTATACCTTTCATGCGACGTTTAAAAATCCTAAAGATGATCTTGAAACGATGGTCAAAACGATGCTATCACTAGGCATAAAAACGTTGAAAGTCTTTACGACCTATTCCGATTCAGACCGACGTACGTATGATGAGGACATTATTCAGTTGTTAACCTTATCTGCGAAGTATCATTTTGTCTTGTTGGTCCATGTTGAAAACGATGATTTAATTACCCTTGATGATGCTTTTAAGGTTAAGGATCTACCCATTAGTCGCCCAACTGAAAGTGAAACAAATGAAGCGTTAAAATTGGCTGGGTATGTCAATCAATTTGGGGGCTCGCTTTACATGGTGCATACCAGCAGTGGCAACACACTTGAAGCCTTAAAGAAACGGTATAGCAACATACTCAATAAAAACTTTTTCATTGAAAGTTGCCCACAATACTTTACATTCAATCGCGATAAGTTAACCCAGGATGATGGGTATTTATATACGTTCGCGCCACCATTACGCGACGAAGAAGAACGTCGAAAACTGTTTCAGTACGAACACATGATTGATACCTTTGGAACCGATCACTGTGCCTTTATGCGTCAGGATAAAAAACAAGACTTATTACGCGCCATTCCATTAGGTATTGGTGGCATTGAGCATAGTTTTTCGGTGATGCGTCATCATCTGGGTGATTCAGTTATTCCTCGGATGTCTGAACGTGTCGCTGAGATTCATCAACTCGCCTATAAAGGCCGTATTCAGGAAAACTATGATGCTGATCTAGCCGTATTTAAGCCACGGAAAAACCATGTGATTACTGAAAACCATGCACGATCGGATTATTCAGTGTACACAAACTGTTTAAGCGCCGGTGAAGTGATGCATACGATGGTCCGTGGTGAATGGGTCTTGAAAGACCGACAAATTTATCACCGACAAGGGCAATGGATTGAAAGGAGACAAACCCATGAAAGCTTGGATTAATGTTAATGTGTATGATTTTAATCACTACCAGAAGGACGTCTATGTTTTATTTGATGAAACGATTCACGAAGTTGGTCCAATGCATGCGTTTACCGATAAAGGGTACACGATTTATGATGGAAAAGGGTTGCTTTTAATGCCCGCGCTTGTCGTTGGTCACACGCATATTTACTCGACCTTTGCCCGTGGATTAGCGATGCCTTTTAACCCTTCAAACTTTCAAGAAATTTTGGATCAGTTATGGTGGCGTTTGGATGCCGAAATTGATGCTGAAATAACCTATTATAGTGGGTTAGTGCATGCGATTGATAGCGTGAAAAACGGCGTAGGAACTCTAATTGATCACCATGCAAGTGGTCGTGGGATTCGCGGAACACTTGGCGGATT
>SLQR01000053.1 GCA_007131405.1 Candidatus Izemoplasma sp. | reverse complement strand
CTTGAATCACATGATTTAGCGCTTCTTCATAAAGTGCTTCTACGCCTTTGTGTTGTTCAAACACTTTACGTGTGACTTTTCCTTTTCTAAACCCTTTGATTTCAACTTCGTCTTTGATTTTGTCAAATGCATGATCAAGTCCGTGTTCAAATTGTTCTGGTGATACTTCGATTTCGATTCTCACGCGAGAATCTGATAGTGTATCAATTTTTGCCATAATAATATAATACCTCCTAAGATTAAATCCTGTTTAATTATAACACACTGATTTAGTTTGTAAACTGGTATACTAAAAAAGCGATAAGATTTACATGTTTTGTTTATTCGGTGAATTAAGTTTAAATTTATCGAAAGAATAGCGACACGGAATAAGGTCTATCCAGTATCGCTATCTTTAATGTATTATTCCTTTAAACTGTGCATGAAACCTAAAAATTCGCGTTGGTAAATCTGGTCAGCATGAAGACGGTCGCTTTGATGATTCATGAAGAGTTCGAGAACTTCATCAGTGGTTTTTAATTGCGTTTCCATTCCAGCGTCACGTTCTTCTTTTGTGTGGTTAATCGCTTGAGCTTCCCCGTCGGTTTCACATAGATAATAATGATGTTCCCAAATGGAATCATAAAAATGCTCTTTTAACGTTAGTGTTTTGATGGGATTTTTAATTGCAAAGCCGGTTTCTTCTTTAACTTCCCGCTTTAAGGCTTCAAGTTCACTTTCATTTGTCTCGATGCCACCGCCTGGTAAGGTGTATAGATTCCAGTTGCGGTTATAAATGAGCACATAGTGGTCGTGATGTTTTAAAACAGCTCTTACGCCTTTACGCGGGATAAGATGTTTGACATCATCTTCGGTTAAATTGTCTTCAAATAACGCAATTTTCATAATAGCTCCTTATTTTTGAGTATCAATTAACACAGGGATAACAATCGGTCGACGTTTGGTTTCTTTGTACAAGAAACGACTAACTTCTTCGCGTACCTTTTCTTTAAACGTGCGCCAATCAACAAATTTTTCTTTAAACATTTTGGCGGCTATTTTTTCATAGATATCAATGACTTGTTGGATTAACGCTTCGTTTTCCTTCATATAGACAAACCCACGTGAAACAACTTCGGTTTCACCTAAGGTCAGTTTGTTGCGTGGGTCAACGTTAGCAATAATAAGCATAACCCCATCTTGAGAAAGCATTTCGCGGTCTTTTAATACCACTTCACTTAGATCGCCTTCTAAGATACCATCGACTAACACATCACCTGAATTGATGGAATAGATGTGGTCACTTGCTTGGCCATTCACAAATTCAAGAACTTGGCCATTTTCAAGCATGTGCACGTGTTTTTCATCAAAGCCCATGCCATAGGCAATCTTACGCATAGCATAAAGATGGCGGTGTTCGCCAATCACTGGAATGATGTGTTGGGGATTTAAAATATTTGTCAGTAGTTTTACATCTTCGCTGCTTGCGTGTGATGGTGGCAACATCGTTTTATCGATTTTCACAAGGTTAATGTCATTGCGTGACAAGACATCAAGCGTGCGCGCGGCGATTTTTTCCGTACCGGGTACAGGTGGTGTCATTAAGATAACTGTGTCGGTTTCATTGAGATGAATTAAGCGATCGAGTTTACGCACCATACGCTGAAGCATATGGAATGGTTCGTGACGGTCACCCGTGACTAAAACCAAGCTGTTTTCGAGTAAATTCTTGTTTTTTTCATCAATGAATTTTAACGTAACCAGTTTATCTTCTGGGATTTTTAAATAGCCAAGATTAACCGCAATATCAACCATGCGTTGGGCTTTTCTTCCAATGATGGCAATTGTACGGTCATATTTCAACGCCGTATCAATAACTTTTTGAATGCGGAAGATATCTGTTGAAAACGCCGAAACGACGACGCGACTTTCGGCCTTGAAAAAGGCTTGGTTCAGTGCGTGATCAAGATTACGTGTTGTGTGGTTATGGCCATAATGTTCACTGCCAATGCTTTCGGTTAGTAGCGCTAAGACCTTTTTGCCGGCGATTTTTGCCAGGCGTTCAAAACTTGTTTTGTACGCTTTACTAACATTTTGATCAAATGTGTAATCTGGGCTATAGACAATGGCGCCATCTTTTGTGTCAAGAACAATCCCAAGTGATTCTGGAATTGAGTGTGTGGTTTGGTAAAAGGTCATCGTGACATTCCCAAATGTCAGTGTGTCTTCTTTTTTAACGATGTTCAGTTTGAAATCGTCAGGGTTCATGTTGTGTTCCTGTAAATTATCTTTCAAAAGTGCCATCGTAAAAAAGCTTGCATAAATTGGTACATTCATACGCTTTAAAAGGGATGGTACTGCACCAATGTGGTCTTCATGACCATGGCTTAAAAAGATTCCTTGAATCTTTTTTTGTTGCTCAAGTAAATAGGAAAAATCTGGTAAAACTGAGTCGACTCCATACAGTTCTTGCGTTGGGTATTTGAGTCCAGCATCGAGAATAAAAAGTTTATTGTCAATATCGAGACAGTACATGTTTTTACCATCTTCTCCAAGACCACCTAAGCTAAAAAATTTTATTGTTGACATATTGCTCCTCCTTTGGTCTTATCGCAATCATTATATCACAGTTTCGTTTTTTTGTTTTTCTATTTGGCTAAAAATCGTTTTATGATAGACTGTAACTAGGTGATACCATGATTACATATCCGAC
Organism: Candidatus Izemoplasma sp.; assembly: GCA_007131405.1. GTDB lineage: Bacteria > Bacillota_I > Bacilli_A > Izemoplasmatales > Izemoplasmataceae > SLQR01. Next base: position 1,573 of record SLQR01000053.1, on the reverse strand, counting down.
GAAAAAGAATGTCTATCAACGTAAACGCGTCAGCACAACCAATCGCGGCATGACACTTGAAGCATTGATTGATGAAACCAATGCGCATTATTTGCGTGAAAATAGCGCCATTATTCACAAAAAGCCAACACCTATTCAAATCGTTAAAGTCGATTACCCAGCGCGTTCCATGGCTAAAATTACGGAAGCGTATTATAAAACACCCTCAACAACCGACTACAATGGTATTTATAAGGGTAAATACATTGATTTTGATGTTAAAGAGACATTAAGTGCCACGTCTTTTCCCTTGAAAAATATTCATGCCCACCAAATCAATCATCTAAAACAGGTTGATGCGCATGGTGGTATTGCTTTTTTGCTTATTGCTTTTAAGAAACACGGAACGTATCATTTGTTGCCGTATAAAAACTTAGACGTCTATCTAACCCGTGCCGAAAAGGGCCGTAAATCGATTGCGTATCAAGAACTTTGTGAGACGTCCATTGAAGTGCGTGAAGGCTTTCGTCCTTCGCTTGATTATTTAAAGGCCGTTGACCGCTTACTCAAGCAAAAAGACCTATAAAAGGTCTTTTTTTATTTGATCGTTGACCCGGTTTTAATACGTTGATCTTTTATCTGTGCTTCACCCATGATGCGACAGTTTCGTTCAATCACTGTGTCATCTGGAATGCGCACATTACGTCCAATGACGTTGATGCCGCTTGATAAGACATCGGGTTTATCTTTATTGGGTGAATAATCGTCACCAACACCTATCTTTGCGTTAAACCCTACGACGACTTTTTTATCAATAATCGTATTGTCAACGATTGCACCCGGCATGATCTCTGAGTCGTTTAAAATGACACTGTTATTCACCACGGCACCCGGATGAATGATGACGCCTGGGCTTAAAACGCTACGTGTGACTTCGCCTGCGACGATGCACCCGTTTGATATAAGCGCTTGGTGTATCACCGCTTTACTTCCCACTTTTACTGAAGGCATTTCTTCACTGCGTGTATAAATACGCCAATCGCGATCATACATATCCAGTGGAATTTTATCGACGGTGCTTGTTAGTTCAAGATTTGCTTCTAAGTAAGCGTCATACGTTCCAACATCTTTCCAATAGTCTTTAAAAACATGCGCAAAGACCTGGTGTTCTTTAAGCAGATGTGGAATCACGTGTTTACCAAAATCAAGATCCGTTTCATCTAAGGTTTCAAGCGCGTTCATGAGCACCTCTTTATTGAAGACATAAATGCCCATTGATGCAAGATTGCTGTCGGCATTTTTTGGTTTTTCAGAAAACTTGGTAATGCGTGTGTCTTCATCGGTGGATAAAATGCCAAAGCGATGCGTATCTTCCCAAGGGACCGGTTGCACAGCAATCGTTAAATCCGCCTTGTTTTGTTCATGATGTTTAATCATTTTACGGTAATCCATTTTATAGACATGGTCACCCGATAAAACTAAGACATAATCAACATTGCTGCGTCGTACATATTCGATATTTTGTAAGACAGCATCGGCCGTTCCACTATACCATTCTTTATAGGGCTGAAGCAGCGATAAACGGGTATCGCGT
>SLQR01000051.1 GCA_007131405.1 Candidatus Izemoplasma sp. | reverse complement strand
AGTTTGCGCTCTTCTTTTGTCATAGATGGTTTCTCATAAATACGGTGTTGGAATTCATCCACGGCTACGCCATAAGGAATAAAACTTAAACTCCCAGCGATGTGACTAAACTTATATTTTTCGGTATCTTCTTTAAAAAACTTATCCATCCAAGGCCACGCGAAAAACTCCATGCTCATTGAATGAATTTCACACGCTTCAAGGGTTGGCCATAAATATTCAGGCACTTCATGATGACGACTACTGTAGATTTGGAATGCGTGTCCAGCCTCGTGTGTTAACACGTCGACATCGTGACTCGTTCCATTAAAGTTAGCGAAAATAAACGGCGATTGGTAGTTACCAATGTAGGTGCAATAGCCACCACCACGTTTCCCTTTTTTCGCTTCTAAGTCCATCAAATTCTTCTCTTGCATAAACGTGAAGAACTCGTTTGTTTCGTCGCTCATTTCTGAGTACATGGTCTTTGCTTGTTCAACAAGCCAGTCTTTTCCGCCTTTAGGGGTTGAATTTCCGGATAGGAATTCCAACGATAAATCATAACTTTTTAAATCTTTAATCCCAAGACGTTTGCCTTTGCGTTCCACAAGTTTTTCAACCAGTGGCACAAGATTTTCTTTGACTTGACGGCGGTAATTTGCGACATCTTTTGGTCCGTAATCGAGACGGCCAAGTCGGTCATACGCCAGTTCAATAAAGTCTTTATAGCCGAGTTTCTTTGCAATGGTTGTGCGTAAGGTGACGAGTTCATCGTATAGATTATCAAACATTTCTTCGTGTTCTTCAAAGAATGCAGATACCGCTTTGCTTGCGCGGCGACGCATGTCACGGTCTTTGTGCTGTGTGAATGGTGCCATTTGACTTAAGTTACGAATTTCACCTTCAAAGTCAATTTCCGCTGAAGCCATAAGTTTGTCGTAGGCGTTGGTTAGTTTATTTTCTTGTTTTAAATCATCAAGGATGTCATCGCTAAATGTGCGCAATGATTGTTCCGCTTGTTTAAAAAGCAATGCGCCTTTGCGTTTCATCAGTTCGTCTTTATAGCGTGCTTGTTCAAGCGCTTTGTAAAACAAATTATTTAATTGTGAAAAGATTGGACTGTTTTCATCAAAAAAGGTTTGCTCTTCATCATAAAAAGCATCTTTTGTGTCAATCGAATGACGAATGGATACAAGGGTTTGCATGGTTTCAAAATCAAAACGCAAACGGTTGATTTGATCCATTGCGGCTTCTTGTGCTTCAACGTTTTTCGCTTCGCTAAATTGGTTGAGCGCGACTTTAAATTCCGCAGAAAACGACTCCATATCTGGTCGTTTATAGCTGTAATCTTCAAATTTCATTTATCTCACCTCATTGCCTATTTTATCATAATTCATGCTAAGTTGCATTGATTATTGCATAAAGAAAAGACGGAACCAATTGGTTCCGTCTTAGTGATTTAGGCTAACCCAATGTCTATGAGAACATTTTCAATACCTGGTTTTGTGAAGAATGTGTTTGGATCGCTGTCGTAATAATACGTGTTGTCCGGTTCATAGGTTGGATCCACAAAGGTCTGATAATCACTAATGGCATTTTCAACCGCTGGTGTTAGGGTACGTTGAACAATTACTGAATCAAGTATGATACCTCGGGTAGTTTCATCCATAGCAGCTAAGTCGTTTGCGGTGGTTGGGAAACTCGCGGTTGTAAATTCATTACCACCAACAGCAATAACCGCATCCATAAAGTCATGGATTTCTGCTTTTTCAACTACTTCATAGGTAAGACCGTATTCGAAGTCGGTAATGCGATCAGGAATAACAATGTTCGGGTTGCCACGTAACATGTTATCGACGGTTACATGAATCGATGCACTGCCAAGTAAGGTTTCACGTTCGAGTTGGTCCATGCTCGTAATGACTTGCGCGTCGATTGGTGAATCGAAATCGACAAGGTCGAGTTGATCAATACCCGCAAGTAGGTTCACGAGCTCATTGTACTCAATTTGTTCTTGAGCTAACGCATCCACTTGAATTGATTCGCGCATGGTCGTTGGGACAATTAAGCCAACTGCGCCTGCACTAACGGTTTCATTGTGAGCGGTATCAAGGATAAATTTCGAAATGGTTGCATGAACGGATACCGATTCATCAATGTGATAAACGTAGCCTGATTCTGCATTAAATAGATTGCTCGGCGCTAATGTAATCATATCAAAGTCGGTAAGACCAAACTCATCAAGTGCATCTATAATCGCTTTAATCTCGATGTTTTCAATGTAGACTGTATCATCAAGCATTGTAAGACGAACACTGTCTGGAACAATTAAGTTGCCACCAGTATCAGTAAGCATTTTATCGGTAATAATCGCTTGAATAATCGATGAACTTAACAATACATCTTTATTGTTTCCCTCCGTTAAGAATTCTAACGTTACGACACCAGAGAACTCATCAAAACTCTCTTCTTCATCAACAAGAATATCAAGAGCATTAATTAAGGCTTGAAGTTCTTCGCGAATGATGTATGGTGTCTCGGTGTTTTCAGTCGCGTCTCCAGCAGTGAGTCGAATGACTTTTCCATCTTGAGCGTAGGTTGGTAAAATAATAAGTTCATTTGGTGTGTCACCTTCAGCCATGTCGATAATTTTATCCGACAGTGTTGCGTGCATAATCGCAGAGTTTAGAGCCGGCGTAATGCCTGTTTCCTCAACAAGTGCGTGCACATCAAGGTCACCACTAAAGTCGCTGATATCTGTTAAGCCTAGAATATTTAGTGCCTCAAGCAAGTTGATAATTTCATCGCGATCAATAAACACATAGTATTTTGATTCGCCAGAATCGTCATCAGTTTCCCCCACACCAACTTCAAGGCGAATGCTTTCGTCATCATCGCCATCAATTTGTTTATAATGCGGAACAACCACAATATTGTTTTCTTGGTTTGGTAAATCAAGGAGCTGATCCGATACCGTCGCATGAATGATAGCGGATTGTAAAATAATCGTTGAATGGGTAATAATAGTGTCAATATTAAAACTATCAAGTTCGTTAAAATCATTTATTTCAAGCGCTAAAATAGCGGCTAACATGTTGGTAATTTCAACACGCGTAATGTAACGAATCTCGTCGACTACAAATTGAACATCTTCATTATTCATGTTTTTATACGGAACAACTAGTTGGTCATTCTCCCCATTCATCATATCAAAGAATAATGTCGATAAGGTTGCGTGGATAATATCGGATGCAAACAATTGATCTGCTTTTTCATGATTTAGGAGATGAGAGTTGGCATCGTCATCAATCGCAAGCGAACTTAGAATTGACATATCAAAGGCAAGGTCATTAAAGTTAACAATTTCAAGCACTTTAACCGCTTCAAAGATTTTGGTAACTTCGGTGCCAATCACAATGGTATAAAGATCCCCATTAACCGTAACCGTTTTTGTTGCACTGAGCGGAATGGTTAATACTTCACCCAGTTCTTCTATCATCATATTTCCCATGGTTGCTTCAATGACTTGAGAAAGTAATACTTTATCAAGCTGTAGAGATTCAAGTTCCATAATAACGTTTAGATCAAAGCCATTGTCGAAACTTGTGTCTTTTGCTAAGTCTGCAATAACATTAAACGCATCAAGTATAAGGTAAAGTTCACTACCTTCGATGGCATATCCATCTTCATTAAACCATTCAATGTCATCTGGGGTAAGCAACATATCAAGCATCTCAACATTCCCGCGCCCACTAATAATGTTAACCATTGCGTGGCTAATTAGCTTTGAGTTTGTCATCACTGTAAAATCAACTTCAGCTAAAATACCAAATAAGGCCATAGGGTCATCGGACTGCATATCACCTAGCGTAACACCGGTGCCAACGATTTCACCAATGATGGTTCCCATCGCTTTGAATTCTTCTTTCCAATCTAAGTTTTCAGGTACGGTAATCATCGCTTGGGTGTCTTCGCCAAGATTCTCTATGAACGGATGAATCGCTACGTAAGCTGAAAGCGTAACAATATCCGATTCGGACAGTGCGTCAAAGAATCCTTCCACCATTTCGCGATCAAACGATACCGTTTCTAAGGTGTTTTCTTCTTCCGCTAACCCAGCGTGATGCACGATATCCACAAGAAGCATGGCGATTCCACCAAGTTGGGCGATTTCTTGTTCCCAGTCAATTGCATACAAATCAATCTCATGTTCATCGAGAATTGACTGAAGATCGACATCCGAATAATCGGCCCCAACTTCAATCGCGACCGGTAAAATCGATATAAAGAGATCGGAGCGCGAAAGTGTCACAAAGATCTTTTCAACTTCTTGTCCGGTAAAATCAGCAATGTTATTCGTTTCATTGTATTCTGACTTATAAACCGTTCCAGTGATTTCCGCTATGACTGAAAGTTCTTTGCGGAATGAAATACTGTTATCACGGTAGTCAAATGAAAACACGGAATCAAAAAGATGCACATTAAGCGGTGTTTGTGTTCCTGTATCATCGGAAACACGAATCGCATAGAAAGCCTGAACGATTGGGTTTGAATTATAGGCACTTACCATGTCGCCCATTTGTTCAACCATTTCATCGAGTTCTTCTACTTGAACGCTTTCGCCATTTCCGTTTTCAGAGAACGGCTCATACACCGTCGTGTTAACACTTGATCCTGTATCATCTAAAATGTTCACAAAGCTTTCAGTGATACTCATCAAGCCACCCAACATAATCAGACCGACAAAGATGCTTAGTGCTCCATTAAGTGCACCAACGGCTGCGCCCATTCCACGTGATCCCATCGTTTTTTCGCTTTTTCCAAGCACGATGATACGTAAAATAAAGAAAAATAAGCGCCACAGTGCGTAAAAGACCGTAAAGTAAAAAATGGTATAAATTAATTTAACAATAAAAATACCGAGCCCTGTAACAAACGCAATAACCTCAGCATGCGTTGCGGTTTCACCTAACGTATCACCAAGCATACTTTCAAGGAGTGGTGGCAACGCTTCCGAAAAGCTGCTTGCCCCACTAACGTCTGGGTTAATCATCGCAAGGGCATTAGCAAGTCCTGGCAAATCCATGGTCCATAACGTATTTACAACACTATTTAAAGTTAAGAAAAACAAGGCAAAAAACGCGACTTTCACAATAAACGCATAAAGCGAATTGCGAAACCCTCGTAAAAAGCCCATCAGTATTCCAAAGCCTAAAATACCAAAAAAGAGCAAATTTAAATACACAATAAAGTTAATGTCTGGCATCCTACCACCTCAAGTTAGTTTACTTATTTAAGTATTATTCTCTTACTATTATACTTTATTTTGACTATCAAAATAAATAATATACGCATTTTTTCATTATTAAAAAAAAGAAACGCATTATTTGCGCTTCTTTTTACGGTTTTTTGTTGAATTTTTCGTTAATTCACCGTAAAGTGTGGCTTTGCCTTTACCACGATATTGCTTATAGGAAAATGCGGCAAACCCGACCAATGGCAAAGTGATTAGAAACCAAAAGAAAGAAAATCCATAGCCTTCAACGAAGGTTAATCCATCAGGCATACCCGGATAGCCAATCGTTTGTCCGCGATTATAGAACTCATAGTTTTGGTGTTCGAGTAAATGACCCCAATGCAATAAGAAGACCATAATAAGCGACACAACCGTGATGAGGAAAAAAGCGCGAATATTGGGTGTGTAGCGTTTTCGGACACTGATCATTGTTAAAATAAACAGATGGACAACCACGAGTAAGACAAAAATAATAATGCCCGTCGTTGTGGCGTTACCTCGTAACCCAACGAAATAATGTTCAAGCATATTGCGATGAATTTGAAGATAATCGACAACGACAAAACGATAATAGTTTGTCACAAATCCGACGATGGTCACCACGAGTGATGCGAGTACAATGTATTCAATACGAATATGTTGAAGCTTGTTCTGTAGTTTTTTCATGTTTTCACCCTCACAATGTTTGTTCTTCTTTTAGTATACTACGAATCAGACTAATAAAATAGAGCGAACCTGTAATCACAAGCACTTCGCTTTCATTTTCTGGTCGCGAGGCTTTAAGTGCTTCTTGATATTTCGGGATTGCGATGGCATGATCGTGTTTTGAGGCTCCTAAGAGCACTTCTGCCTTTTCACATCTTGGCATCGGAATCTCAGTAAAAATAATCTCATCAGCGACCGCTTCTAACATCCTTAACATCACCGCATAATCCTTATCTTCCATCACGGTGAACAGCGATTTTATCCGCTTATCTGGATAGTAGGTCGTGACCGTTGATAGACACGATTCAAGGCCTTCTTTATTGTGTGCACCATCAATAATAATGTTGCCAAAGACTTCAAAACGTCCTGGCCAAAAGGCATGTTCAATGGCTTCATGTTTTGCCGCTTGGCTTAATGGTATATGTTGAGAGGCACAATAGATTTCAGCTGTTAATAAGGCGAGCGCAGCATTATGCACTTGGTGCAGACCAACCATATTTAAAGTATACCGGGCGTCCATAAAGGTAAACCGTGTTGGTAGTCCAAGCTCAATGTCAGTCACTGGGACATCGTTTAGTCGGTGCATCGTTGTGTTGCAGTTGGTGACTTTTTGCTCAAAAAGTGCAGTTAGATTTTCTTGCGTATACGCTGTCACAAGCGGAACGCCTTCTTTGACAATGCCCAGTTTATTCTTAGCAACATCCTCAATGGTTGGACCAATCACATGCAAGTGATCTGTTCCGATGTTGGTGATAACACTCATTTCTGGGGTAATCACATTGGTCGCATCGAGTGTGCCCCCGAGCCCAACTTCGATAAGCGCAATGTCCGGTTTTGTGTCACGAAAATACAGAAAACTCATGAGTGTGACCAGTTCAAAGAATGATATTTGATCGTTTTCTTCTTTAAGATAGCGTTGATGCAAAGCGTACATTTGATTAATGTAATCAAGCAATGCCTCATCGTCAATTTCTTTATTGTTTAAGGTAATACGTTCATTAAAGCGGACAATGTAAGGACTTGTGTAAGTCCCTACCGAAAGTCCGTTGTTTAAAAAAATGTTTTTAAGGTACGTTAAAGTTGAGCCTTTCCCATTGGTTCCACCAATATGAATGCTTTTGAAGGTGCGTTCTGGATGGTCTAACATCGCGCAGGCTTTTTCCATGCGCGAGAGATCATACTTATCCGAAAACTTATAGACAGACTCAATCCACTCTTGGCCTGCTTTGACGGTTTTAAATTGCATCGCCGAGTTCCTTAAGGCGCGTTTTAACATTAGCGTATTGTTGTTTATAAGATGCTAGTTTGTCACGTTCTTCTTGGACTTTGTGTTCTGGTGCTTTTTGTACAAATTTCGGATTTTTAAGCATGCCTTCGGCACGTTTTATTTCGTTTTCTAAACGCGTAAGTTCCTCGCGTTGTTTTGCTTTCTCAGCTTCAATGTCAACTAAACTCCCCATCGGTATATAGAGAGTGTAACGTGCTTCAGCAAACGATAAAGCATCCGCCTCAATCGCCACGTCTTCACCAATTTCATAATGCGCTGGATTGATAAATTTACGCATCATCGTATCTTGAGATTCAAGCAGTGTGGTCGTTTTTTGATCAGCACGGATATACACATCAATCGCTTTGCTCGGAATCACTTGGTATTCATTGCGCACATTGCGCACGCGTTGAATAATCGATTGGAAGAGTTTGAATTCGTGGATGGCTTGATGGTTAAAGGTAAATTGTTTGGTTGGCCACGCACTAATCATGATTGATTCTGCGTCTTTGTTTGGAAGTTTCTCATAAATTGCTTCGGTGACAAATGGCATAAATGGGTGCAAGAGTTTGAGAATAGAACGGAACACGGTTGTGACTACTGCTTTTGAGGTTTGAATTGCTTCTTCGTCATCACCATGCAACGTGAGTTTGGTTACTTCAATGTACCAACTCGCAAACTCATCCCATGTAAATGTGTATAGATTTTTTGCCGCTTCACCAAATTCAAAACGTTCAAAGTTAGCGTCCACCATTTCAAGGGTTTCTTCATAACGGCTTAAAATCCATTGATCTTTAAGCGCAAGTTTGCTTTCATCGATGATCAGACTTTCTGCTGTTTCATCTTCAACGTTCATTAAGATAAAGCGCGATATGTTCCATAGTTTATTGATGTAGTTCCAACTGGATTCCACTTTTTCAAATTCAAAACGTAAATCCTGTCCTGGCGCTGAGTTGGTGGTTAAATAATAACGCAATGTGTCCATGCCATATTTTGCTTTAACATCCATCGGATCAACACCATTACCAAGTGACTTACTCATTTTGCGCCCTTCGCTGTCACGAATAAGCCCATGAATTAACACATGTTCAAATGGGGTTTTATCAGTGAATTCAAGGCCTTGAAAAATCATACGTGCAACCCAAAAGAAAATGATGTCATACCCAGTGACCATTGTCTGTGTTGGGTAGTATCGCTCAAAGTCTTCGGTTTGTTCTGGCCAGCCTAATGTTGAAAATGGCCAAAGCGCCGATGAAAACCATGTGTCAAGAACATCTTCATCTTGCGTGTAACCTTCGGGTGGATTGGTTCCTACGTAAATGTCATCGCCTTTATAGTAGGCTGGGATGCGATGACCCCACCATAGTTGACGGCTTATGCACCAATCTTGAATGTTTTCCATCCAACGTTTAAAGATTTTTTCAAAGCGCGCGGGCACAAATTGTGCGGTTGAGTCGTTTAAGGCTTTATCCGCGAGCGGTTTCATATCAACAAACCACTGCATCGACAGACGCGGTTCGACGACGACACCTGTGCGTTCACTGTGTCCAACACTATGTTGCAGTGTTTCGACTTTTACTACAAGGTCTTGTTCTTTTAAATCTTGAACAAGCTTTTTACGGCAATCAAAACGGTTCATTCCTTCATATTGAAAGGCCATGCCATTCATGGTTCCATCTTCTTCCATGCACAGTGGCATTGGAAGATTATGGCGTTCACCCACTAAAAAGTCATTGGGGTCATGCGCTGGGGTGACTTTAACAATCCCTGTTCCAAATTCACGATCGACATACTCATCTTCAATAATTGGAATTAACACATCAGTGCCTGGTATATAGGCTTTTTGACCAACTAGATACTGGTTTTTTTCATCGTCAGGATGGATCATGAGTGCGGTATCGCCAAACATTGTCTCTGGGCGTGTGGTCGCAATGACAACATGATCGTTTTTGTTTTCAAGCAGATACTTAAAGTGATAAAAAGCCCCTTCAATTTCTTTGTGTTCAACTTCGATGTTTGATAAAGCTGTTTTGGCTTGAACATCCCAGTTAATAATGCGCTCTTTACGGTAAATAAGGCCTTTTTTATACAAGCGAACAAAGACTTCGTTGACAGCATCGTTTAAGCCTTCATCGAGGGTAAAGCGTTCTTTATCATAATCCACACTGATGCCGAGCGCTTCCCATTGTTCACGGATGTGTTCAGCGTATTCTTCTTTCCATTGCCAAGCTTCTTCTAGAAATTTTTCACGACCGAGTTCATAGCGGTTAATGCCGCGTGATTTTAAGCGTTCATCAATTTTGGCTTGGGTCGCAATCCCTGCGTGGTCCATCCCAGGCAAATAAAGCGCATCATAGCCTTGCATGCGTTTACGTCGGATGATAATGTCTTGCAGTGTGTTATCCCAAGCGTGACCTAGATGCAGTTTCCCGGTGACATTTGGGGGTGGAATCACAATCGTATACGGTTCTTTTGTTTTATCGCCACTTTTAAAATAGCCTTTATTGCGCCATGTTTGGTAGCGGTTCTCTTCAACGCGTTTGTGGTCATATTTTTTTGGTAAGTCCATGGTTTTTTCCTCCTTTATACTAAAAAAATCGTCCTTAAAAATTTAAGGACGATTAAATCGCGGTACCACCTTAGTTCCAGTCTAAAACTGGCTCTCAAGACCCTTAACGCGGGCGACGAACTTGACTACGTATCACCAAGTCTACCTTCCGGGTGACCTTCAACACATAAACTTACTGGTTTGCACCACCCACCAGTTCTCTAAAAGTGTCTGTGTTTACTTTTCCCGTGCACTGTATTTATTGTTATTATTAGTGTATCACAAGCGTTTTCTGATATCAAGCGTTTGTTTCTGCGAGTCGAAAAATGTTCTCAAGCAAAAAATCACGATTGAGTTTTGTATGCGATGAATAAAGCACAATATCTGTGTAGGCATCGAGCATCAGTTGACGTTTGAGTTTTGCCATGTGCGCATTTTGTTGATTTTTACTTAATTTGTCGGCTTTCGTGGCCACAATGGTAAAGGGTACATTGATGTATTGTAAAAATTCGACCATTAGGTAATCGTCTTTCGTCGGTTCATGGCGTGCATCGATTAACATAAACACATGGCGAAGACTTTCGCGCTGGGTTAGATACTGTTCAATCATTTTCCCAAAGGTTTCACGCTGACGCTTGCTGACGCGTGCATAGCCATAACCCGGTACATCGACAAAGAAGAAATCGTCATTCACTTTGTAAAAATTTAGGGTTTGTGTTTTCCCAGGATTTTGTGATGTATACGCTAAGTTTTTACGGTTGAGCATCGAATTGATAAATGAGCTTTTTCCAACATTGCTTCGACCGAGTAAACAAAATTCGGGTAATGTTGCTTCTGGATAGTCTTCTTGATTGACGACGGTTAGTGGTTTTTCTACGTTTTTTATAATCATAAGTCACCTACTTTTAGGGGAAAAGGCAATCAACGATTGCCTTATGTTTTTAGTGCATGTGCGACGATTTCATCGATGGTTTCAACCGGAATTATTTCGAGACTGTTTTTAACTTCGTCTGGAATATCATCGATGTCGCGTTTGTTTTCGTTTGGAATAATTACTTTTTTCAATCCGCTACGGTGTGCCGCAATGGCTTTTTCTTTGAGTCCACCAATCGGTAAGACACGACCACGTAAGGTGATTTCACCTGTCATGCCAATGGAGTGGTCGACCTTTTTATGTGTCAGCGCACTGATAAGTGAAATGGCAATGGTAACCCCAGCGCTTGGTCCATCTTTTGGAATAGCACCTTCAGGCACGTGAATATGCACATCACACGTATCGAAAAGTGTTTTTTCAATGTTGTATTTTTCATGGTTCGCTCGTATATAAGAAAGCGCTGCTTGTGCAGATTCTTTCATGACGTCTCCAAGTTGACCTGTCAATACGAGTTTGCCACTGCCTTTGTAGTAAGCAACCTCTACAGGTAAGGTGTCGCCACCAAATTGCGTATAGGCAAGACCGGTTGCTACACCGATTTGGTCTTCTTTATCGGCTTCGTGGTTTGAGTATTTTTCTTTACCTAAAAAGTTTTTAAGTGTCTCTTCAGTAACATGAACATTCTCAACTTTGTCACCGAGAATGGTTTTGATCGCTTTTCGGATAATCGATCCAAATAAGCGGTCAAGTTGACGAACCCCTGCTTCACGTGTGTATTCACGAATCATTTTCATCACTGCGGTATCGTCGATCTTAATCTTCTTAGGATCGAGACCATGAGAGGTAAGTTGTTTTGGAATTAAGTGTTTTTTTGCAATGTTGTATTTCTCGATTTCAGTATAACTTGACAGTTCAATGATTTCCATGCGGTCACGCAGTGGCGCAGGAATGTTGCCAAGGTAGTTTGCAGTTGAGATAAACAATACTTGACTTAAATCGTATTGGTCTTCTAAATAGTGATCGCTAAAGCGATGGTTTTGTTCAGGGTCAAGCACCTCAAGCATCGCGGCACTTGGGTCGCCTTTATAATCGCTTCCGAGTTTATCAATTTCATCGAGTAAGAAGAGTGGGTTGATGACTTTTGCTTTTTTCATGCCTTGTAAAATACGGCCTGGTAAAGCGCCTAAATAGGTACGTCTATGCCCACGAATTTCCGATTCATCTTTAATGCCACCGAGTGATTGTTTAACAAACTTACGGTTTAACGCACTGGCAATTGATTGAGCAAGGGAGGTTTTCCCCACCCCAGGTGGACCAACCAAACAAAGAATCGTTTGAGGGTTTTTGCCCGTTAAGAGTTTAACCGCTAAATATTCCACTATACGTTCTTTGACTTTTTCTAATCCAAAGTGGGTTTCTTCTAACGCCGCTTCAGCTTTTTTTATGTCGGTTTCATCGTCACTTTGTTCATGCCAAGGCAAATCAATTAAGAAGTCAAGATACGTACGGATAACACCGGATTCCCCACTTGAAGCGGGCAACGTTTCATAACGTGATAGTTCGTACATGGCTTTTTCTTGAATATGATCTGGCATCTTTTTTTCTTGAATCTGTTTACGCAGGAGTTCAATTTCGGATTCTTTTTTAACTTTATCACCAAGTTCTTCTTGAATCGCACGGAGTTTTTCACGCAAATAATATTCGCGTTGATTTTCGTCAATATTCTTTTTCACAGTGCGGTTGATTTTGTCTTCGATTTCACTCATGTGGCGTTCTTTTTCGATGTCTTGGAGTAAATAGTTAAGGCGTTTTTCAATGGATGCTGTTTCGATGTATTTAAATTTGTGGTTTTCGGATATTTTAAGATTATTGGCTAAAACATCACAAAGTTTGTCACTTGAAACACCGGATTGAATCGCTTCTAGACTTTGTTTTGGGTTGTTTAAAATGTTTTGTGCATTGTCCATGACTTGTTTGACAATCATGCGTACAAGGGCAACTTCTTCATCGACATCTTTGGATACAGCAGGACGAGTTTCAAAGCTTGTTGAAAAATACGTTTTTGTTTGATCGAATTGATTAATCTCTGCTCGGACAATTGGGTCAAATTTCACTTTGAAGTTTCCGTTTGGTAATTTGATTTTGATGCCTATTTTTGCCACAACACCATGACTCAATAAGTCTTCTTGTTGGGGGTTTTCAACCATCGGGTTTTTTTGGATGAGTAAAAGCACGTAATTATCATGATTACGTTCGGCTTCGAGTAGTGCTGTTTTGCTTACTGAGCGACCGACTTCGGTGCGGACGTCAGTATGGGGGAAAGGCGCAAGTCCTCTTAATGCAATGCTTGGGAGTGTACCTTCAGTTTTTTTCGTAGATTCATACATCGTTGTTCACCTCTTTTATTCGTCTTTCGACTAACTATAATATACCTTATTAGGGTGATAGTTTCAATTATAAAGCCTTTATTGATTATAGCATATTATACTGTATTTGTATGCTTTTACAAAGTGATATGACAAATATTGTTACTGTGTTTCAAAGGAACCATCACGTTGCATTTTTTCCAGGGTTTTGGCAACGCCATCGTTATTTGAATCTGCTTCAGCAATGAGGTGAGCTGCACGTAGGGATCCTTCACTACCATCTGGCATCGCCACACTGTTTTTGGTTAATTTTAGCATTTCAATGTCGTTATCGTTATCCCCAAAGACAAGTATTTCATCTGGTGATAAGTTAAGTTCATTCATAAGGTGATTGACAGCTTCACCTTTATTGGTGTTTGGTGGCAAGAAATCTAAAAAAGCTTCTTGGCTTTTGGTTACATGCGTGTCTTTTAGATCTTTAAAGAGATTATACATCGAATGAAACCCTTGTTTGTTGTGATTAACCACTAGCAGTTTATACGGTTTGTATTGCAATAGGTCTTCTTTGGTTTTGGGTTTTAAGATCGTGATGGGGGAGTCTTCATACATCGCATTCCAATCCTTATAAAAGACCATACGTTCTTTATCATTTGTCACAAAGCCACTTTCTGTGTAGTAGGTAAAGCCTAAATTATGGTTTAAGACATAATCCATGACTTGATCAATGGGGTCGTGGTTTAGATAGTTTGCGCGTAGAATGCGATTGGTTTTTGTGTCTTTTATAAGCGCACCATTGTTGGTAATCATTGGTTGCGTAATCGCAAGGTCGTCGGCGTAGGGTTTCGCAATTTCATAGGCACGACCGGTCGCAATGGTAATATGAATACCTTGATTAATCAAGGTACTCGCAATGCTTTTCATCCGCTGCGTTATTTTCTTGTCGTCATTTAACAGTGTATGATCGAGGTCGCATACAATAAGTTTTATCATGGGTTTCTCTCCTTAAGAAAAGCACTTCCGAAGAAGTGCTTTACGCTTTATTTCGTTTCGAGATTATCGACAAGAAAGTCGATGGTTTTGCGGAAGACGACTTGTTGTTCAACGGCTTGTTCGTTCACTTGTTGTTTAATTTGTTCAATATCCATGTTGTATTGTTTTGACAAGTCTTCAAATGTTTTGTCGATTTCGTCTTTATCAGCTGTAATGCCTTCTTCTTTGGCAATTGCTTCGATTGTTAAATTATATAAGATTGAACGTTTTGCATCTTTAAGTAAGTTCTCTTCAAATTGCTCTTTGTCCATTCCCGATAGTTGTAGGTAAGTATCAATGTCAATACCGTATTGCTGCGCTTGACGTTTTGTGTTATCCATCATACGGTTTTTTTCTTCTTGAATCATTTCGTCTGGCACGGTAACTTCAGCATTTTGTGATGCTTGATCTACCGCAAAATCAATGGCTGCGTTACGGCTTTGTTCTTCTTTTTGGTCTTTGAGCGTTTGCATGGTTTCAGTTTTTAACTGATCAACGGTTTCAACACCCGCGCGGTCTAAGTCTTTCACGAACTCATCACTGAGTTCTGGGGTTTCTTTT
Organism: Candidatus Izemoplasma sp.; assembly: GCA_007131405.1. Taxonomy (GTDB): domain Bacteria; phylum Bacillota_I; class Bacilli_A; order Izemoplasmatales; family Izemoplasmataceae; genus SLQR01. Next base: position 899 of record SLQR01000051.1, on the reverse strand, counting down.
ACTTTGATTTCATGTAGTTTTGTTTTGAATACAGCGTCTTTCCCTTTTAGGTTTTCTGCTTGGTATTCTTCCGGGAATGTTACGTTAACTTCACGCTCTTCACCAGGTTTCATTCCAATCATTTGATCTTCGAAACCAGGAATAAATTGCCCAGATCCAATGACCATTTCGTGGTTTTCTGCTTTTCCGCCTTCGAATGCTTCGCCATCGACGAATCCTTCAAAGTCAAATACGGCTGTATCATCTTTTGCCAGTTCGCCGTCTTCTTTGACAACAAGTTCGGCGTTTTGTCCAAGTAAGCGTTCAAGTTCTTTGTCGATTTCTTCGTCGGTTACATCTTCAACTTCTTTTTCGTATTCGAACCCTTTGTATTTTCCAAGTTTAAGTTCAGGTTTTACGGCGACCGTTGCGGTGTACGTAACTCCCTTGCCTTTTTCAACTTTCGTAATGTCAAGGTCGATTTTAGGTTGTGCAACGACGTCAATTTTTGCTTCGTTTACCGCATCATAATACGTTTCCTGAAGCACATGATTTAAAGCTTCCTCATAAAGCGTTTCAACGCCTTTTTGTTGTTCGTAAACTTTTCTTGTGACCTTGCCCTTACGGAACCCTTTGATTTCAACGTCATCCTTAATTTGCTCAAAGGCATGGTCAAGTCCGTGTTCAAATTGTTCGGGTGTTACGGTAATTTCGATTCTAGCTCGTGAGCCAGAAAGTTTGTCTACTTTAGCCATTTATAGTCCTCCTAAGATTCAATTCTTACTCATTATAACACATGGAGTTTGTTTGTAAACTGCTATACAAAACAAAGCACGACTTAAGCGTCGTGCGTTGAAATAGAATGTACAAAACCAAGAAACTCGCGTTGATGAATCGCGTCACCGTGAAGGTGCTTTGTT
>SLQR01000097.1 GCA_007131405.1 Candidatus Izemoplasma sp. | reverse complement strand
GTAATGGTTTCGAGAATTGAATATATAAAAAGACCGTACTCGCCAAAGCTTTCCCAAAACGTACGAAACGCCTCGTACATACGGCCGATGATATCAAGGATGCTGTTATTCGATGCCATCCAGTAATAAATATTGCGCATGGCATTTCCCCCTAACACATTCGCAAATACAACTCATTAAGTCCATAATATTATATCACACATAAATAGGATAAACAATTTGAATAATCAGAATGGATTGTTTTTTCTAAACCATGTCCCACAATATAAAAAATATGATAAAATAGATATATCTTATCGATTGAGGTGCTCACTATGTTAATAACCTGCCCAAAATGTGGAAACGATGTTAGTTCTAAAGCGTATGAATGCCCGAACTGCGGCCACACCTTAAACCAAAAAGAAACCGTTGATGCCGATATGGTTAATGAACTTGCTGAAACAAATACATTTGAAGAGCCCACAGAACGCTATAAAGCAAGTTTTGTTTTAGGGATTATTGCATTAGCTTTCATTTTAATTCCTATTTTCGGCTTTGTGTTTGGATTGATTGGACTCATCCTCGCGATAGTCAAAAAAGATTCTTTATACGGACCAACCGCACTCGTATTTAACAGTTCGGCTGTTGTTATTAGTCTGTTTCATTTGCTTTACATCATCATTGTTTTTGATTTCAGTGAACTTATAACTCGCGCTTTATAACAGTGAATTAAGCAGGTCAAAGCGACCTGCTTTTTTTATCTTAAGCCGCCATTAACCCCAACAATTTGACCACTAATTGAGCCACTCTTTTCATCCGCAAAAAACAAACATGCGTGTGCGACATCCTCCGCTTTTACTAAGCGACCAATTGGGACACGTTTAATGTACGCCTCTTTCGTATCTTGATCCACGTCTTCAGTCATTGGGGTTTCAATAAGCCCAGGCGCAACAGCATTCACGGTAATGCCAAACGGCCCTAACTCTTTCCCAAGCGATAACGTTAAATTTTCAAGCGCCGCTTTGCTCGCGGCATAATTTGTTTGATTTGCACGGCCTTCTTTCGCGACCCCACTCGTAATATTGACAATCCGACCATAACCCTGCTTCTTCATCGATGGCACAAGGCGTTTCATCAGTTTCCAAGGCCCTTCGGTATTGACTTGCATCACACGAATAAAATCGTCATCCGGCATCGCATCAATTGGATTATCATTTTTTAATCCCGCATTATTAATCAATACATCGACGACGAGTTGACGTTTACTAAGTTCGTGCATCATCGCATCAAGCGACGACGGATTCAACAAGTCCCCTTGAATTATATCCACAGTCAATCCAACTTTTTCTAACCGTATTTTAAGCGCTTCTGCCTTATCTTTGCTGCGGTTATAGTGGATGATTACATGATACTTTTTTTCTGCAAAAGCCTGAACAATTGCTTGACCAATCCCACCTGAGCCCCCAGTAACCAGCACTGTTTTCATTGAATCACTCCTACCTTTTCTTACTTCCATTATATCGTTTACCTTAATCCAACACAATTTATGAGCATAACAAATAAAAAAAACATTCCACTTAAGGAATGCTTTTTCATTATTTTTTCACGGTCGTTGGTTCAACACGAATCGACTCAAAAGCTTCGAGATCGCCTTGAGCAAGCTCAATCACAATATGCCACCCGGCCATGTCTGTCGTGCCAATCTCTGGGATGGTTCGTCTTAACTCAATCACCAGTTCACCTTCAACCACTGAAAGACCGGTCACTTGATGAACGTAAGACCCGCTTGGTTCCTCAAGCACCAATAAAACGATAAAATTCCCCTCGAAAAACGACGCATCATACACATCGAGCAACGCTTCAAAGGATGGTAAATCCTGGTAACTGTTCTCAAAATCATAATCATCTGTAAACGCATCATAATAATCACGCATCGCTTGGTGACTGCGCAGAACATGGGTAACTTCTTCGGTACTCCAATGATCACCTTGATAATCCGTGCGGACATGCACAACATTGTTTGCATGTTGCACAGAATAATTCGTGAGTGGTTCATTCGGTGTTTGAGAACACCCCATTACAATGCCAACTAAAGCAATACCTAAAAGAAATAGAATCCTTTTCATTGAGAACCCTCCTTTATGCTTTTACTTTACTTTATTGCAAAGAAAAAGCAATATGCGTGCATCATTGTACACAAAATGCTAAATATCTTACACACATTCATAAAATCTTCATTCATTATCATCGCATTTGCCGTATAATTAGATTAAGCCAAAAAATAGACGAGGTATTAATCATGACATTAGACAACCTAACCGACAAAGAAAAAGCCGTATTAACTTATCTCAATGAAACATCAACCCATAAACTAAAATTCAAACTAAATGAACGTGCAATCGCAGAAACCTTTAATCTAAATGATCTTCAAGTAAATGAAATGATAAGTCGGTTTAAAGAAGCCGGTCTAATCCAAAAGAAACGCGGACACTATAAATGGTTTGGCCAAGCTGTTTTAGAATTTCTTAGTGAAATAGTCTAGTCCCTAATCTCAAATAAACCTACTTATTTATTGTATGCACAACTATTTTCAATCAGCCGCCACAAAAATATTCATGTCTTTTTCAAGTTGATCATCCGTAATATCGATAGTCAAGTCGGAATCTGCATAATATTTTATGGATGGATTTTCTCTAATTTCTTCGATATTAAAGTCTTGACCAAAAATATCACCCCATGCTTTTAAAACAGCCTCTTTAACAGTCATACGTTCAGTCATAACATAGGTCATATTAAACTCTACATTATCGATGATGAAAATGTTTATATTTACTCGATACTCTTCATAAATAGGATACAGTTCTAAGTCTTTATAGACTGGCATGGTGTTAGTAAATTTTCCATCGTTGATCCCTGTTCCCGCTGTCCATCCCATAAAAACATAATCATCATTGGAAACCATTGGCAGATTTAGTGTATCACCCTTACTTACAATAATTGTTTCTATTTCTGTTTCAGAAAAATGAAACTGTACGGTAAACGTTTCATCATTACTTGCTTCAATTGAGTTATCATTACTTGCTCTACATCCTACTAAAAACCCGATAGATAAAAACATAATTAGAACTATAATATTTTTTCTCATACTTCCTCCTAGTTTCTTATTTAGACAACTCTTACACCTTTCCAGTCTAAACCCATAAATATTTTATAACATATATCCAATCTCACAGCAATATTTGGTACTCGTAACTCTCTTATAATCGATAGTAAAGGTTGCGAATCTGTTTAGCTTCTAACAGTACTGAATCGGTTTATATGAGAAACTAAAACATTTAAACAGGTATAGAGTTTAACAAAAAATTAAAAAACACCTCAAATTGAAGTGTTTACCGTTTAATAAGTGGTCGGGAAGACAGGATTTGAACCTGCGACCTCCTGGTCCCAAACCAGGCGCTCTACCAAGCTAAGCTACTTCCCGACAATGGCGCGCCCAAGAGGAGTCGAACCCCTAACCTTTTGATCCGTAGTCAAACGCTCTATCCAATTGAGCTATGGGCGCACGGTGGCTGTTTCAAGCAGCAAAATGATTATACCATATAAAAAAGGGTATTTCAATACTTAATCGAGCCGTATAATATAGTACCAAATTCCATCCATAAACGCAAGGCAATTGTTCAAGATTTTATCATTTTTTTTGTGAATAGACAAATTCGTCTGCCTTAAACTTTGTTTCCATGATACAATAACCTAAAGAAATGAGGTGCCCCATGAAAACACTCGAAACAGCACGCCTAATCTTACGCAATTTCAGTGAAAATGACCTTCACGATTTTTATGCCTACGCAAGTGTTCCAGGCGTCGGTGAAATGGCTGGGTGGCCGCACCACACATCCATCGAAGTAACCCGTGAAGTCTTAAATAGTTTTTTAAACCATGACGAAGTCTATGCGCTTGTGCATAAAGACACGCAAAAAGTTATTGGATCCCTTGGCGTGCATGCACGGAATGAACACAATGCAAACGAGCGTGAAATCGGGTATGTCTTAAGCAAAGACTATTGGGGACAAGGCTACACACCAGAAGCCGTTAACCGCGTCATCCAGCATCTGTTTAATGAGACATCAATTGACATTTTAACCTGCGCCCATTTTTCCCATAATAACCAATCAAAGCGCGTCATTGAAAAAACGGGTTTCACCTATTCACATACCGTTAAATACACCTCAAAACTTTTGAATACAACCTTTGACAGTTTGCGTTATACCCTCACAAAAACACAGGCTCAAAGAACCAAAAAAAATTAGACTT
>SLQR01000058.1 GCA_007131405.1 Candidatus Izemoplasma sp. | reverse complement strand
ATGCAGGCGATTATGCTCGTCGTTGCTTGGTTCATGGCCTAAATAAACTGGCAGTAAAGCAAGGGCATGGTCGAAGTCGTTATTGCCAAAACAAGCGATATCGTAGTAAGGATCGTTGTTGCCAGTAAATTCCCAATCCATGAGACGGAGTTCTGCGTCAGTGACGACAAAGTTGCTTATTTGGGCATCGCCATGGGTTAAAACTTTTGGTTGTTTGTCTAAGAAAGGTTTGTGACTAAGTAAGGTGTTTTTGTACGATTGATAACGTGAGCCATGTTCATGATCGTAGGCTCTAACGAGCTGTTCATATTTCTCAAGACGCTTAAACGGCGCATAGTCATATTCGCTAATGAGTTCACTCTTATGAATCGTTTTAAGGGTAAGGGCTGCTGCGCCTAAATAGTCAAGGGGATTTTTTTCATGAAGGGGTTGTCCTTCGATGTATTTGGCGATTTTATAGCCTTTTTCAAGATCGGTATAGATGGTTTCGTTATTGAGTTTGAGTGGTTCGATAAGTTTTAAATGATAAGCTTCGACTTGTCGGTCCACAAAGTGTTCGGCGTTTTTTCCTGGAATACGGAACGTATACAAGGTGCCGTTCACGTTGATGACATACGTGTAGTTTGACATCCCACCCATAAGGCGGTGATCAATGGATACACTGGCTTCGTCGACCGAAAAGATTTCCGCGCAGACGGTTTTGATGATGTGTTCATGTTTCATGATATAACACTCCTTCTTTATAAATGCATTAGCTTTGTTGGTTGATGTTGTTTGGCAACGACAATATCAAAACGTTCTAAATGGATATCGTAGCTTGTAAACACTTGTTTAAATGTCTCTAAGATATGGTGTTCGGTGTTGCATTGTTCGCTTGGGTGGGCGAGCACGATGGTTTTCGTGTTATCGCCAATTAAGCGCGTTAAATGGTAAGCCGAATCGGCGTTGGACAAATGGCCTTTAACGGAATCAATGCGTTTTTTTAAGTAATAAGGTCGCGCTGAAGAGAAAAGTAACGCAACATCGTAATTGGCTTCAAAAATATACATGTCAGCGTTTTTGATGCTGGGGTAATCGGTTTCCGGTAAATACCCGACATCGGTCATGTAGACCAATTTCTTGTTTTCGTGTTCGAGGATATACCCAACCGCTTGCATGGCATCATGAGAGACCGGTATGGGTGTCACATGGATATCGTTTAGCCAGAATCCCTGGTGGGGTTCAATGCGTTCGAATTGCGTATACGATAGTTCCATGGTGGGTTTTTCATAAAGATGGGTAAAGGTTTCTAAAGGCGTGTAAAGTTTTGCGCTTGTGAATTTTAAAAGACTCGATAACCCTTTTACGTGATCGCTGTGTTCGTGTGTTAAGAGCACGGCATCAAGTGTTGTGGGATCGAGTTGATGGTCTTGCATTCGCAATTTGATTTGACGGTAACTGATGCCTGCGTCAATCAAGAGCGATGTCTTGGGGGTTTTTATATAGGTCGCGTTGCCTTTTGAGCCGCTCGCTAATACAATAATCTTCATGGTATCACTCCGTTACAAAATTATTATACACAATTTCTTGGCGATTGCAATAAAATCGGCTTGCATGTAAGGTATGAAACAGAAAGTGCATTTCACGCTTTTGAATGTATTTCTTATTGTTTTATAAATGTAAAAGTGATAAGATATATAATGCGTATATTAAAAGGAGTGAAATTTATGGACAAAAAAGTTGTAAAACGAATTGGGATTATCTTAGGACTCTTTGTGCTCGTGATTGTCTTAGCAATTGGATGCAATATGATTACTTCCGAAGACGATGACCCACAAGTATCCGACCCAGATCGTGCATTTTTAGAATTCTCGGGAATTACGATTACCCGTCAAAGCCTTTACCAACGAGCTAAAACGTTAGAAGGCATTAGCCATCTTCTTAACTATGTCGATGAAAAACTGTTAGAAGATTACATCGATGACGTTACATTAGAAGACATTCAAGAAGAGCTTTTGCGTATTAAATATGGGACAACCGATCAAGCAATCATTGATGAGTTTACCGAAGAACAGCTCGAGCGTTACGAGCAAAACTTCTATTACACGATTGTGTATTCGGGGTTCAATCCGGAACGTCCAGAAGAAGTTGAACGTTTTGTTAGCTTAAACCTTGCGAAACAGCACGCAACACGCAATGAACTCTTAAAAGATTTTGAAGAGGACACTGCGATTGATTTAGACGCGCAAGTTCAAAAGCACTATGAAGAAATCTACCGTGGAGATATTACGGCGATTGAGCTTATCTTCCATAGCCAACAAGAGTATGAAGCTACGTTGCTTCACTTTAACTTAGTGGCGGATTTTGAAGGTGGGATTGGGCTGTACCGTGGTGCAACACCACTCGAAGACATGTCTCGCGAAGATTTAACTTTAGCGAACACCGATGTTATGCCTGAGGACCTTGTTTTTGACTACTTTATTAAAATGTACAACTACCTCTATCAATACCGTGAGCAACTTGATGAGAATTTAACCATGGAGGATACATTTGCCTTTGGGGATGATTATTTCCAGTTTAATTATAAGGAAATGAAAGATGCTCCACGTACTCAACGTGTGACACCAATTCTCTTTACAGAACTTGCTATTCCGGATCCAGAAGATGAGGACGATGAATCATTACGTTATACCGTTGAAGCGCGTCGTTACAACACGCAAATGCAACGTTATGAGCATAACTATGTTATGTACTTCAAGATTGATCAAACTGAACCTGTGGCATTTGACGATCTTGATCAAGCACGCCATGAAGAAGTTACGAATGAATATTTAGATCGTTTAGTGACAACGGAGCTTGTGGTTGCCTTTATGGTTGAACTACGTAACCGTGAAAACTTTACGTTACATGACCGCCATCTGAAATTATCGTATGAGCAAATGATTGGGTCCATGGTTGGGTCTGATTCAATTCGTTATAAAGAAGGCGATGGCACAGTTGTGGCAAGTTTAGATAGTTTTGACATTACCGTGGATGAGTATTTTGAATACATGGTGCGACGTATTGGGGCCATGGTTGCGGTTGAAATGTATCTTGAAGAGTACTTATTACAAAGTGACTATTTTGAGATAAAATACGGAACAAATCGTAACTTGATCAAAAGCAATGACCCACGTGTCAAAGAGGTTCGCGATCTTATCGATAACTTAGCGTACCAATTTGGTGCTTCACCTTATGCCAATTCCTATACATGGGATGAATTTATTTACTTATTCTATGGCTTTACAAGCGATGAAGACTTCTTACGTCGTATGGCAATTAGCGAACTGAACAAGTTCTTACTTACACCAAACATGGATTTTGAAAAAGCGCATGAATTTGTTGAAAAACATCACGATAACTACTTAAATGTTCGCGCTGAACATTTGCTGGTATACATTGACTTTGATGGGGATTTAGACCCAGATGATTTCCTTGAATGGCGTGATGGATTATCGACTGAAGACTATGATGAATACTACGCCTTACGTGTTCAACTTGAAACCATGCTTATTGACGCAGTCAACGATGGCTCTACGATGCGTGAAGTAGCAAATATGTTTAACCGTGCTAGCCGCAATGAGGATGACAATGACTGGGCACAATTCAAGAACTTTGGGTTTAAGGTCCGTTATGAAAACTTGTCCGGTGATGGAACGGCAATTAACTACTTAAGCGTCCAAAATTACGTCGATGAGTTTAAAGACAATCTTTACCGTATTTATGATCGATATACAGGGTCTGAATATATTGAGGATGCATCAATGCTTGATGACCGTATCTTTGCAACTGAGTTCGGTATGCACTTAGTGAATGTACGTAAAGGCACCAATGCAGCAATCTTTGAAGTGCCAAGCGCTGCGTTTGAAGATACCGATAATGAATTTGACGATGCGCGTTGGGAAAACCCATCAAGCGTGCCTAGCATTGATCAATTAACCGCTTGGTCTGAGCGTGAAATCGACCGTTTAGAAAACGGTGGCCAAACATCCATTCCCGTTCCAGCGGATGTTGATTTAGCGATTCGTACGCTTTACAGTCCATACTTCAACGGCTTATTGCCAAGCAGTGATGAATTCTTCGATCCATTTGGGTATGTGACGATGATTGATTTAATGATTGAAAACAATGTTGAGTTCGAGATGGAAGATGAGCATCTTCAAGTCATGATTCGCGCGCTTCGCGAAGTGTATGAAATGATGCTTTATCCAAACAATTAATGAACAAAAAAGAGGACATTTGTCCTCTTTTTTTTAGGCCTGATTTAACAAAAAAAGAAGGAGTAATCTCCTTCTTTTAGGTTTTATTCTTCCTTGGCTTCATCGTCATCCGTTGATTTTTGTTTGATGGCTTCAACTTCGACTTCTTCCTCTTCTTCATCTTCTTCTGGTTCTTCTTCGTAATCTGGTTCAGAGACGTTGACAATCATTTTTTCTGGATCATCGAGGATTTTAATGCCTTCAACAACTTCAAGGTCTTTAATGTAGAGTGCGTCGCCTTCGTTCATGCCTTCAACGTTCAGTTCAAAGCTTGAAACTCCTTTACCAGGTGAGAATTCTGTCTCAACGGTGTTGGCAATCAATTGCACAACAAGTCCACGTTTTTCAACGGAATCTTTATTCGCAAGATGCACTGGGATGTCCGCTTTGATGGTGTCCGTTGCGGTAACTTTAATTAAATCAAAGTGACGGATGTTGTTGATGTTTAGTGGATCTACTTGTACGTCTTTGATGTAAACTTGATGGTTTTTGCCTTCAAGTTTAATTTTAAAGGTCATGCTTGTTCCAAATTTATGGTAGTTTTTCATGAGTTCAATGCTGTCGGCTTGAACGGGTGTTGAATCAATACGACGACCATAGATTACACCAGGTACCATATTGTTTGCCCTTACTTTTTTTAGTGGGTCTTTACGTGTTTCTAATTTCATAATTAATGACTCCTCTCAATGTCACATTTCTCTTGTTTTTATGGTTGTGAATAGTGTAACATAATGCACTTGTTTTGTCTATTTTTTAACGATAGCTTTGTAAAAACGTTCACGGTCCAAAACAGGGAGCGATGGGGTGAATTCTCCCTCGTTTATGTTGGCGAGTGCTTCCCCTAAGACCGCGAATTTTGAGTCGATGTTATCGATAAAATGAAGCGCAAGGGCTTCGGGGATATTCGGTTTCTTTGGGGATCCGAAATTGCCGTAATAATGATGCGATAAAATCATGTGTTCAAGCAGTAAACGTTCTTCGGTATCGTATAGGTCATGCTCGGTGGCAGTTTTTGTGATTTCTTTGACGCCCATGGTAATGTGCCCAATCAGTCGACCTTCTTTGGTGTATTCTGGTTCTTTGTAGTTTGACAGTTCAGTGGTTTTGCAGATGTCATGAAGCACGACACCAGCAATGAGTAAATCGGCATCTAAAAAGTCATACACCTCAATCATGCCTCGTGCTAGGCGCAACATGGTTTCGGTGTGATGCGCTAAGCCACCAATATAGGCATGGTGAAAACGTGTGGCCGCTGGGTAAAGGTAGAAACGGTCTTCGTACTTTTTGTAGATGCTATCGGTGATGGTTTTAATGGTTGGGTTTTTGATGGTGTCAAGTTCTTTGTCGATCGCGGCTTTGACACGTTCAACGTCAATCGGCGCAAAGTCATAAAACTGACGCATCAACTTTTCTTGTTCGTTTAGGCGTAACGCGCATTGGTTAATGTGCGTGTAGGTGTTAACGAGGTGTTGTTCTTTATCATTATGGGTAGTCATTTCGGTTTCAAAACGATAGACATCACCATCTTTTAAGCGTTCGTTTTCATCAATGCGCATGGTGAGTGGACGCTGAAGATTGGTTGGTTTCTTCGCTTCTTCTAACGTGAGTACGCTAATGGTATTTGTTTGATACGATGTTTCATTGGTGGATAGGACTTTGGCAAAAAATGAGGTCATGGTTTCTCTTCCTTTCATTGGTGCTTCAACACGACCACGCACACAGTGGTTAATGTGATGGTGTTAGATGATTGCTCAATCGGTGCGCTCTGATATAAGGTATCATACTCGCCATCAAGTTTCAAGGTTTCTTTTTCTGGGTTGGGCTTAAAGATGACGCATACGGTTTCTTCTTTACTTGTTATGGTGTAAAGGCATGAACCGTGATCGGTAAACGCAACTTTGATGTGTTCCCGTATGGCTTGTTTGCTGTGGTAACGAAAAACGGAATGATTTTTTCTGAGGGCGATTAATTGTTTTACACGGTGAATCGATTCTTGGTGCGTATCGGTATCTTCCCAGTGAATCGTGTTGATGGCATCGGGGCTTTTGTAGCTGTTGCCATTCCCGTTTTTGCTGCGGTAAAATTCTTGACCAAGGTGGATGAAGGGAACGCCTTGCGCTAAGAGGGTAATCGCGGTGGCTAAGTCCTGACGCTTGCGTTTTAACGCGTCATCGTCATCAGGCATTGCCTTTTGTATTTTATCATACAGGGTGTGATTGTCATGACATTCCACATAATTTAGTGATTGTGTGGCCGTTGAAAAACGGTGAAGACTACCAAACAAGGCACTTTTTAAAGCAACATGGCAATCGTTATTGCCAAGCGCAAAGCCTGCGTGTTTTAAATTGAACGTTGAGCCTTTTACATCGTCACGGAAGTGATCGTTAAAGAATCCGATGTTATACAGCACGCGTTTGTTGTTCATGTGCGTTAATTGGTGTTTGGGTAAGACGGTTTGCATTTGCCACCCTTCGCCGTAGACGAGAATGGTTTTGTCATGTGTTTCAAGTTTTTGACGAATGGTATGCATCGTTTTTAGATCAATGAGACCCATGAGATCAAAACGGAACCCATCAAGGTTAAATGTTTTGGTCCAATACATCACATTGTCTACAATCAGTTTGCGCACCATCTTGCGTTCGGTGGCAAGATCGTTGCCGCAACCAGAGGCATTGGTCATCATGCCTTGATTGTCATAGCGGTACCCATACCCTGGCACAAGATGTTCATACGGGAATGTCTCACTATTGTATACATGATTATAAACAACATCCATGGTCAGTCGGATGCCGTGTTTATGGTAATGATCAACAAACGCTCTAAGTTCGTTAATGCGTGCATAAGGGTCATTAGGATCGGTTGCGTAACTGCCCTCAGGCACAAAGTATTGACTTGGGTTATAGCCCCAGTTGTAGCGTTTACGGGCATTCTTTTCATCAACGCCTTCAAAATCGTATATCGGCATGAGTTGAACATGCGTGACGCCTAAATCCTTAATGTAATCAAAGGCGACAGGGTTGTTTTCGGGTGTTTTGAGGTTTTCTTTTGCTGCGGCTTTAAAGGTCATGGGGGAGTTTATCTTGACGCTGGAAGTGAGATCGCGAATGCTTATTTCATAAATAATTGCGTCGTTTGGTACGCCACTAAAAGCGGGACGGTCGTGTTTCATTTTGGTGAAGTTTTTCGGATTCACCACATAGTTTGCTTTGCCGTTTGCGGTTGAGGCAACACCGTACAAGTCGGTGATGGTGCGATCTTTTCCGTTGACATGCACCTTGTAGCGGTAACGAGCACCTTCGAGATTGCCTTTCACTGTGACGGCGTAGACACCTTGGTTGGTGTAGGTCATGGTGTGGTGACTGGTTTTGCCTTGGTGCGTGAGGATGACTTCAGCGCTTTTGGCCACAGGGGACCAAAGCTTAAAAGTCGTATGGGCTTTATCGTAGGTATGACCAAGATCGTTTTCTTCGTAATAATACAATTCATCGAAATGCTCGGTGCGCACAATTTTTCCGCTGTAAAGGTCAGTTTCATTGCCGACATCATCTTTAATCGTGTATGACTTATTTAAAAAAATAAAGGTATCATAGGCTAAAATGTATTTGTGTTCGCCCGGCAAAGATTTAACGGATTCGATGGTTAAATCTATGACTTCTTCATGGCCATACGCTTTAAAGTTTGCGGCTTTTTCTTGGCGCTCATCGTGTGGCAAAATAACGGTTATTTGATCAAAGTCATCGTGATAGGCTTTCATGAATTTTCACTCTTTTCTAAGTATGTTTCAATGGCGTTTTTTAACGTTTCGTAGGTATTATCAAGGCGCTGATTAACCACTTCTTCAGTTAAATAACGTAAAATAATGCCAACGTGTTTTTTATGGGGTAAGGTAAAGTGTTTAAGAATGTCTGGGCCTTTAAAGGTGAGCTCTTTTTGGCTTTTAATCGGCAGATTTTTTTCAAGTTCGATGATGTGGTCGTGTTGGTCTTTTTTGCCGTGAAGTTGGTTCAGTTTATTGACTTCTTCAAGACGTTTTTTTCCGTAGGTATAAAGATCCATTGGGGTAAAGGGTTGGCCTTTTCGCGCCGTGTATAAAGCTATGCGTTCGTCTATGTCGCGTATTCGCGTATTGGAAAGTTTAAAGAACTCACACCCCTTTGGGTTGTGAAGATAAAGGACGGTAAAAGCGTCTTCTGCATTAAACGGTATTGGTGATTTAACAAGATACGTTAGTCCTGGATGCAGGGCATTTAGGGTGGTTGAAATGTTGGCATTAATCATCAACGCTAAGGCGTGGTTTACGTAGCGCGCATCGAAAATTTCTTCAAGTTCATTTTGGATGCGTTCAACGGCTACGTTCACTAAAAGCGGATGTTTATGCTTGATGGCTTTAAATGTGTTTGCTTCAATGGTAAAGCCAAGTTTTGCCGCAAAACGAAATGCGCGAAGCATCCGTAACGCGTCCTCTTCGAAGCGGTCATCGGGATGATTGATGGTACGGATTAGATTCGCTTTTAAATCCTCTAAACCGTTAAAATGGTCTTGGATTGTGCCATGTTCATCCATCACCAGTTGATTAATCGTAAAATCGCGGCGTGCAAGATCTTCTTTGAGTTCATCGGTATAAACGACGGTATCTGGTCGACGGTGGTCGCTATAAGACCCATCTTTTCGATACGTCGTGACTTCATAAGTAAAGGGTGGTTTGATCACCGTGACGGTTCCATATTTTTCACCGGTTAAAATCACTTTATCAAACAACGGTTTAATCGCCTCAACGGGTGCACTTGTGGTTAGGTCGATGTCTTTCGTTTGTCGCTTTAAAATCGTATCGCGAACATACCCACCGACAAAATAAGCGTCATAACCGTGGCGCTTGAGTGTTTGGATAATGTTTTGTCCATATTGATGGCGTTTATTCATAATATCACCAGTTGAATTATACACCATTTTTTGATTTTTTTCTATGAATACAGTCGATTCCATCAAAAGTATTGTATACTATCTTTAATGAGGTGATGGCTTTGAAAAGTATCTTGAAACCCGTCGAACATGAATTAGTCATTAAAAAATCAACGTTTATAGCTTATGTTTACCCTGTCGCATTCAGTAAAGACATTGATCACATCTTAAGTGCCTTGCGGACAAAGTATCCTGACGCAAGCCACCACTGCTTTGCGTATGTCCTTGGTGAGCAAGGTGACCAACAAAAAGCCGATGACGATGGTGAACCGTCTCAAACAGCAGGGATGCCGATCTTAGAGGTGTTGAAAAAACAAGGTCTCACCGATCTATTGTGCGTCGTTATACGCTACTATGGTGGCATTAAGCTTGGGGCGGGGGGATTGGTTCGCGCGTACGCCAAAAGCACGTCAGAAGCCTTAAAAAAGGCGACGTATGCGACGCGGGTAAAGATGCTGACCTTGCAGATTAATACAACGTTTCCATTGCTTGGCTCGGTTGAATCTTATTTGCGCAGTGTGTGTGACATATCGGACATTATCTATGAAGATACCGTGACGTTCGTTGTCGAGGTCAAAGAAGCTGACTACCCGATGATTGAATCCCGCATTCGTGATTTAACAAGTGGTGCATCCTACCCAGACATTATTCGTGAATACAACCAATACCAATAAAAACAAGTCGAAAAATCGACTTGTTTTTTTAGGTAATGAGTCTTGTCATAAGACCAATGAGTTGCATCAGCGCTTGAACGACAAGATAAGCAAGCGCTAAACTGATAAAAATATAGATAATCTGCATTTGCCAGATGGCGCCTTTTTTAAAATAAGGGGTAATGTCGACAGACATCATCGCTTTAAAGGTAACCGGAAAGATAATAAAGAATAAAATTAGTTCCAAAATGGCTGCTTGAATCGGATCCATGGTTCGTCCTCCTTACGGATATAACCATCGATTTCATCATCAGATGCTTCGATGCGTATTGACACGCGATTTGGTAAGCAGGTAATCGGGCGAGCTGGTGAGTTGGTTGGGCCGTGGGTACGGCATAAGTTTCTCGGACTTGTTTCTTCGATGACGGTGACTTGATTGTTGCTGTACTCAATAACGATAGCACCAAGTGCGCCTTCAACGCAATAGCGAAACGGATCGGTTTCACACGATAAAAGCATGTCATCAGTTTCGTTTGCATCCGGTGTATATATATAGGTATCATTCATGATCTCATACGACCCATCAATGAGGTAAATATTTAGAACTGGCTCATTATCACGACTGACAACCGCAATGGCGTTTTCATCCACCCACAGCGTTTGCAATAAAGAAATAGTTATATACCCAATTACGGCAAGTAAA
The DNA here is from genome assembly GCA_007131405.1 of Candidatus Izemoplasma sp. Taxonomy (GTDB): domain Bacteria; phylum Bacillota_I; class Bacilli_A; order Izemoplasmatales; family Izemoplasmataceae; genus SLQR01. The sequence goes on along the minus strand of SLQR01000058.1, from coordinate 5,322 downwards.
AAAACCACCATTATTAAGATTTTATCATTTTTTTTCATACCATCACTCCATTTATCAACGCTATTATATCATACTATTTCTAAATGCAAATGAAAAATGTTATTTAGAAGGTTAGTTAGAAAATGAAAATAATTGTATTATATCTGTATTAAGAGTTGACAAATTGTATTACAGAATTTATAATACTATTGGAGTAAAAAAAACACTTCTAGGAGGAAGAAAAAATGAAGAAATTATTTGTACTATTCGCATCATTTGCACTTATTTTTGTTTTGGCTGCGTGCGGTGGAGTAACTGGCGACTACGAACCTGGTGTCTACTTTGGATACACAGATGGAAACCAAAATACATTCGCTGTAGTCACGATTGATGAAAATGGATTCATCTCGGAAATTTTAGTTGATACTGTTTATTTAAAAGTTGTTGATGACGGACCTGTTACATGGTTAGATCGTAATGATAACCCTGTTGATGGTATTGCAACAACAAAACGTTCATTAGATGGTGGATGTGGATACAATATGTGGCCAGGTCAACCGGTTGAAGACTGTAAAGTCGAAGGTCAAATTATGTGGCATGACCAAGTTGATTTAGTTGTTGCTGATGTTATTGAAAATCAAGGTGTCCCTACTTATGACTTAGATGGTGCTTACTTTGATGAAGACGGTGTTGATACTGTAGCTGGTGTTACTATCCGTGTCACTGCTTATATCAGTGCAATTGAAAACGCACTTGATCAAGCTCGCAAGTAAATAAACACGTAATAAAACAATCTTTTTCATCCATATAAAAAGAGGCCTAGGCCTCTTTTTCTCTTGGTTAATTGAGCAGTAATAACGTGATGGTAACTACCCAACTCACGCCAACTAAGCCGTAGAGTAGGTGGTGACGCAAGCGCGTCGAGCGGTTTAAGAATTGTTCTATAATCCAGGTAATAAACTGAGCGAAGATGACCGCATAAACAGCGGCTTCAATAATGCCAAACTGAAGGCGAAACCAGACGGTTAATAAGACGGCAATAAATGGAAAGAGTATCATCATTTCATCGGTTTCAGGCGTTGATGTTGGTTCAGCAATGAAAAAGACAAGAACGAAGAGTGTATAGCCTAAGATAAGCAAGGTGAAAAGTTGCCAAAGCGTGTAGCTTGTTAGTAATGCAAAAACACCAACCGCAAACAATAAGTTCCCAAGGTACCACATGCTCATTTTAAATTGAATGATTTTTGTAACGGACAAATACACCCAAAGCAACCCAAGAATGATTAAGGCCGAGGTTCCAAGCGTTAAGCCTTCGTAGGCGCCAAACAAAATCCGTATACGTCCTAAGGTTAGTGTTTCTTGTTGGAAAATGTTAATCATTGTTTCAGACATTGGGAAAGCCCCCATAAACATCATATGCACGAACAGCAAACTGAGTAAAACCGGATGAATGATGTTTTTACGAAACAGACGTTTAAAGATCACTTCAATGAAACGAATGAGAAATATCATAATGACAATCATGTAAAGGGGCGCTTGTGTTGGAAGCAAGAGCGCAGCCAGCAAGCCTTGCGTCATCACGTGCATGTAATACGTGTACTTTTCAAGGGGTTGGTGCGTGATGATCCGCCACGCCGCGACTAGGGCAAGCGATAAAGACACCGCTATACTAATTTGAGCGAGCCCATAAAGAAGATATTGAACCCCTAAAACCAATTGAAGCACAAGTCCAACTAAAACCACAAACCATACTGCGATGTGGTAACTAATCAGCCGTGTATAGGCGTTTTCTACCGTGCTTACTAGTGGGGTTTTCTGTGTTTTAAACATCGTGTTTCCCCCCTATCAATGCTTTGCCTTTTTTTACAAATTCCATGACATTTATTTTTGATGGGCAGTAAAAACTGCATAACCCACATTCAATGCAAAGATCGGTGCGCATGCGGTCGAGATAAATATCGTGTTCAACGGCGTGCATGATTTTTGATGGTAAAATTCCGGCTGGACACTTTGTATTGCAGCGCCCACAGGCGATGCATTCATACACTTCACGTTCACGATGTTCTTGAATGTAAAGGCTGGCTAAATCGTGAGAAATTGAGAAATCATCATGGGTAATCACTTGATTGAGTACACGGGCATTTTTGTGAATCGTTAACCCGTTTTTGGTTGTGTACCCACCCACAATTCGTTTTAAATCTAAGAATAATGTGCCCACACGAACAATCATCAACGTTGGCGATTGAATGGCGTCTCCTTCAATAATCAAACGCCCTAAAACACTTGGACGGTGATGGCGAATCATTTCATGAAGTTTCATGATGGATTCTGTTCTTAAGTAATTGTATGACGATTGGTTGATAAGAGCTTGATTAAAGGTTCGATTAATCATCGTATAACTAAAATCGATGCCTTTTTCCGGTTTGACGGATTTTACCGTCAATGGAAAAGAAACCGTTTGGTTAATGAGTTCTGCTTGGTCTTCTTTGACAAGAATAACGCATTCACTAAAGGCGTATAAACGGTATAACGTTTCAAGCGTTTCAATCAAATCGTCTTTGAAGTTTTCGAGAAATTTACCATCAAGCGTTACAAATGGCTCATCAAAAAAGATTAAGTCAATCAGCAGTTTTTGATTGGTCAGGGTGTTAAGCTGTTCCTGCGTTGTGGTAGGTACAAAATACCGATCAATAAGGTCTTTTAATGACAGTGTATTGACATAGTCATCTTTTTTGTTTAAAGTATCGTTCTCGATGACAATGTGATTTTTAACTTGATTGTTGGTGTCCTTTTGTTGGATGTAGCGTAAAATTTTACCGCTTACAGTACTATACGCTTTGTCATCTTGACTAAGGATGGTTCCAATTTTCACATATTTACCCGGGGTTAAGCTTGGTCGCTTATGATTCACAGGTAAAGAAACGAGATGTGGTTGACTGTAATTTTTTTGTGTTGAAATCATACATTTATCCCCTTTCTTTGCACTTAATATCTATTATAGCATGACTTATTTAATTTTTAACTTTCCACAAAGAAAAACCTTATATTTATGATATAATAACACCGATACAGGAGGCGTGCTTATGAAAAAAATGCTCTTACTTTTTATGGCTATTTTATGGCTTAGTTTAACAGGCTTTAGTCAAACCGTTCAACGCCATACTTATACGTTTTATGATCTTTTTGATGCAAGCATTGAACTCTCTTTATGGGCGCCAGAAGGCGAAGATCTTGATGACCTATTTACGCGTTTAGAAGCGCGCATGTGGGATGTTCATGAACTTGCAACACGACATGACTCGTATCCAAATATTACGAACGTAAAAACCATCAATGAAAATCCCGGAATTACCCATGAAGTTGATCCAATGCTTTTAGACATAATTCAGTTAAGTATTGATGTCTACAATCTTGAAAAATCACAAGGCGTTTTTAACATTGCCCTTGGGGCCGTGTTAGAAATATGGACTGAGCACTATGAAATGTGTATTGATTATGGCGTGTGTGAATTGCCAGACATGGATCGCCTTGAAGCGGCGGCAGAGATGGCAGATCCGAACTTAATTATCCTTGATCATGATGCCTCAACCATCCGCATTCCTGAAGGCATGAAGTTAGACCTCGGTGGCGTTGCCAAAGGCTATGGGGCTGAGTTGTTAGCGGATCTTCTTCTTGAAGAAGGTTATGATACATTTATGCTTAACGCTGGCGGTTCAAATGTTGAAGTTCAAGGCCTTAATCCAAGCCCTCACCGTGATTATTGGACCATTGGATTGATTGATCCAGATCACCGATCATCACATTATGGTACGGTTCGTCTTTCATCAGGATTGACGGCCATCACTAGTGGTGATTATGAACGTTTCTTTTTCGTTGATGGGGTTGAGTATCATCATTTAATTAATCCGAATACCTTAATGCCAGCACGCAACACGCGTGTGGTGACGGTTGTTGGGGCAGACCCAACCATTGGTGATATTTATTCGTCTGTTGCTTTTTTGCTTCCTTTAGACGATGCCATTGATTTTATTGATAGTATTGATGGGATTGAAGCGATTTGGTTAGATTATAATCGTGAAGCGCATTTTAGTGAAAACTTTGAAGAACTCTACCTTCATACCCTTGAAGTTCGCGTCGCTGGGCGCGGACTCGATCGTTCAGTCATTGCTGTTTTTATCATCGCCGGTGTGGCTGTCCTTGGTGGTGGCGCCATTCTTGTTTACGACAAGGTTAAAAAAGAAAAAGACGCATAAAAAAAACCGATTTTTATCGGTTTTTTTAGTACTCTTTTACGGTAATCGGTTTTAAGATTTCGATCATCCGGATGGTGATTTTTCCAACCACAAATCCCGCTGGAATTGAAATCAACACCATCAATGGAAAATAAGCAATGACGAAGAATCCAAAAATTGTCACTGCCACTATCATCTGACCCATGACATGGCCAACAGCTCCCATGATGCTAACACTAATTAAACTAAAGCCTTTTAACGATTTAAAGAGGACCATTAACGTAAATGCAATCGCACCACCGACTAAACTGGTGAAAAATGGGACGCTAAATAAAGCTGTATACAGCAGTCCTACTAAGAAGACACGCATAAATAAGATGGCAAAGGCATCACGCGTACCATACGTATATAAGACGAGCAAAACCACAATATTTGCCAAGCCAATGCGAAGGCCACCAGCCCCAAGTAACGGAGCAAAAAAAGGACCGAGCAAGCTCGTTATCCCAAGCATGACTACCCGTTCGACAATATTAATTATGACGCTAAGTGCCAGCAGCACCGCGAGTAAGGTTAAGCGTTTTGTTTCCATATAAATCACCACTTGATTATTGTATCATTAAGTGCATTTTTGTGCAATTGTATTTGATGAACTTCTTGTGAAATCATAAAAAAAGCATACAGCGTATGCTTTTTATTTTGGCTTAAATGCATCCAGATTGAAGTAGGCAATGCCTACAGTTCCATGGCCGGTATGGCAACCAATAACTGGCGTAATTGGGGCTGCATACGTTTTAGCGTCTGGGTACACGGCATCAATCTTTTCTTTTAGATAGCGATACCCTTCCACATTGTCGCTTGTGTTATAGGTAATTACAAATTCATCGATATTTTTTAAGTCTTCTAATACAAGTTCAGCCATACGATCAAGCGCTTTTTTCTGGGTACGCACCTTTTCAAAAGGGACGATCTTCCCCTCATCATTGACTTCGAGAATGGGTTTTATTTTTAACATGCTCCCTAAAAATCCACTCGCACCACTTAAACGCCCGTTTTTAACAAGGAGTCTGAGTGAATCAACCATGAAATATTGTTTGCGGCTTATGCTCAGTTT
>SLQR01000026.1 GCA_007131405.1 Candidatus Izemoplasma sp. | reverse complement strand
ACAACCAACTGTGCGATTTTAGGGGTAGCTTTAGCCAATATCGGTGAAGATTTTGCTGGTCAATATGGTCTTGGTGGCGGCCTTGCTGTTTCTGTCGTTACGGCATTTGGTGCCGCGCTAGGGTTTGGTCTAATTATGTTTGCCTTCTCATCCATTCGCGAACGCTTAGAAGCCGCGAATATTCCTGAGGCTTGGAAAGGAGTCCCAGTGGCATTGATTACCGCTGGAATTATGGCTCTGGCGTTTTCCGGTCTTGGAGGGATCGTTTAAGTGCAAGCAGGTATTATCTTTTTAACCGTCCTTGTGGTCGTTTATATTGGGTCATACGTCCTAAATAAACGTACCGAAGCTCCGATTGATGTAAAAATCAGTGCAGAAAAATGCGGAGCATGCACAAACTTTAGTTGTGCAATCAAACAAAATACAGTGGAGGAGAAATAACATGTGGGCATTTATTGTACTAGGCATTTTAGGTGGTTTACTGGGTTTAGGTCTAGCGTTTGCTGCTGAATACCTTAAAATCGAAGCCGACCCACGCATTGGTGGTGTGAAAGAACGTTTACCAGGTTATGATTGTGGGGCATGTAGTTACCCAGGATGTAGCGCATTTGCTGAAGCAATTGTTGAAGGTGATGTGGATCATCTTAAAGAATGTAAACCTGGAAAAGATACGCATTATGATGCAATTTTAGAATACTTAAAAGACAATCCGAATCGTGATGGAAGTCTCATTCAGGTGAAAAAGTAACGAAATGGCTCTCCTCTTATGAGGAGGGCTTTTTTTATAAAATCAATGTAAGCGTTATCAATTATATTTCGCTTAATCAAGCCAATAATGTGCCTTTTTTGTTGAACTTTAGTGGGGTTAATGATATAATACACACGTATTTTATATGGATGATAAATCTATTAAACGAAAGGTGAATTATATGAAAAGAATTTACATGTTTGGTGAAGGCTCAAAAGACCAAAAAGAATTGCTTGGTGGTAAGGGAGCAAACCTATCAGAGATGAAAAACATTGGTATTCCTGTACCAGCAGGCTTTACCGTTACGACCGAAATGTGTACTGAGTACTACGAAAACGGTGGTAAAAACACACAAGAATTACTTGATGACGTTAAGACGTATGTAAAGCGTCTTGAAGAAGAAACAGGAAAAGTCTTTGGGGGGAAAGATAACCCATTGCTTGTATCTGTTCGTTCAGGTGCAAAATTTTCTATGCCAGGGATGATGGACACCATCTTAAACCTTGGACTCAATGATGAAGTCTTAAAAGGCCTCATTGAAAAAACAGACAACGCACGTTTTGTTTACGACATCTACCGTCGTTTAATTCAAATGTTTGCGGAAGTCGTTCTTGAAGTTGACAAAGAGTATTTCGACGAAGTACTTGATGGACTAAAAGAAGAAAAAGGCTACAAAAACGATACGGATTTAACAGCGGATGACTGGAAACATGTATCCGATGAGTTCCTAAAAATCTATGAACGTGAAGTTGGGAAGCCATTCCCACAAGATCCAATGGAACAACTTTACATGTCAATTGACGCAGTATTTAGAAGCTGGGACACACCACGTGCTCGCATCTACCGTAACCACAACAAAATTGATCATAGCTTAGGTACAGCGGTTAACGTTCAAGAAATGGTTTTTGGAAACACCGGCGAAGATTCAGGAACTGGGGTACTCTTTACGCGTAACCCATCAACAGGTGAAAAGAAAATCTATGGAGAATTCTTATTTAACGCACAAGGTGAAGACATTGTGGCAGGAATTCGCACACCACTTGATTTGCAAGAACTCGGGGACAAACGTCCGCACTTATACAAAGAACTTACGGACATTTTAGATAACTTAGAAGCGCACTACACAGAAATGCAAGACGTTGAATTTACAATTGAAGATGGAAAGCTTTACATCCTTCAAACCCGTACTGGAAAACGTACCGCACACGCAGCGGTTAAAATTGCGGTTGACCTTGTTCAAGAAGGCTTAATCACAAAAGAAGAATCCATGCTTCGTGTTGATGTCGCACAAATCGACCAATTATTACACCCAGTCTTTGATGAAAAATCACTTGGTGATGCGAAACCGGTTGCTAAAGGATTAGCGGCTTCACCTGGTGCAGCCACAGGACGTATTGTCTTCTCAAGTGAACTTGCAGTTCAGAAAAAAGATGAATACGGAAAAGTCTTACTCTTTAGAAAAGAAACCAGTCCTGAAGATATTGAAGGAATGATTATTGCTGAAGGGTTCGTTACTCAACTTGGTGGAATGACATCGCATGCAGCGGTTGTTGCACGCGGAATGGGTAAATGCTGTGTATCAGGTGTTGGTGAATTATCAATCAACGAAAAAGCAGGATACATGGAAATTAACGGTGAGCGTTATAAAGAAGGCGATTACTTCTCAATTGACGGAACAACCGGATTAATTTATCCAGGTCAAATTAACACAAAACTTCCTGAATTTAGTGCTGAATTTGAACAAATTCTTGAATGGGCAAAATCCATTAAACGTTTAGGTGTTAAAGCAAACGCCGATAACGAACGCGATTCAAAACAAGCGATTGCCTTTGGTGCAGAAGGTATTGGGTTAACCCGTACTGAGCATATGTTCTTCGAAGATGAGCGTATTACCGATGTGCGTCGTATGATCATCGCGAAAACAAAAGAAGACCGTGAAGCAGCGCTTGAAAAACTGTTACCACATCAGTTGAAAGACTTTAAAGAAATCTTTAAAGTCATGGATGGTAAAGCGGTTACGATTCGTTTGCTTGACCCACCACTTCATGAATTCTTACCAGCGAAAGAGGAAGTGCCTCAAGTAGCCAAAAAAATTGGAATTACCCCAGAACGTCTTGAACAAGCAATCGATCAACTTCATGAAATGAACCCAATGCTTGGACACCGTGGTTGCCGCTTAGCCGTAACGTACCCAGAAATTACCGTGATGCAAACCAAAGCAATTATCATGGCGGCAATTGAGATGGCGAAACAAGACATCGTGGTTAAACCAGAAATTATGATTCCACTTATTTCAACCGTTGAAGAATTTACGTTCCTCAAAAAATACGTAAAAGAAACAGCGGATGCATTAATTAAAGAAGCGGGCATTGAACTTGAGTACTTTATTGGGACAATGATTGAAACCCCACGTGCTGCACTTGTTGCAGACAAAGTAGCCGCAGAAGCCGATTTCTTCAGCTACGGAACCAACGACTTAACACAAATGACCTTTGGATTCAGTCGTGATGATGCCGGAAAATTCTTACATGAATACGTAGAAAAAGGTATCTTCAAGCATGATCCATTTATCTCAGTTGATCAAGTCGGTGTTGGTGAGCTTGTTAGCATAGCAACTGAACGCGGTAAATCAGCAAACAAAGATCTTGTTGTTGGTATCTGTGGAGAACACGGTGGCGATCCAGATTCCGTACACTTCTTCCACAAAGCGGGACTTAACTACGTATCATGTTCACCATTTAGAATCCCACTTGCGATTATTGCCGCAGCTCAAGCACAAATCCTATATAAGTAAGTTAAAAGGCACTCACTGAGTGCCTTTTTTTTGGTATAATAGACTTGAGGTGATTGAATGACATGGAAAGAAGCACTGCAACCCTACAAACAATCAGAAGCATTTAAAAAGACATTTGATGAAGCAAAGCGTTTAGCAAAAACAGGTAAAGTCTACCCACCGTCAACACACTGGTTTTCTGCCCTTGAACTGACGCCGCTTGAAAAGGTTAAAGTGGTTATTTTAGGTCAAGATCCATACCATCAAGTGAACCAAGCACACGGGCTTGCCTTTAGTGTACAAAAAGGCACGAAAGTGCCACCTTCACTTAACAATATCTACAAAGAACTTGAACGGGATTTAGGCATAAAAAGACCAAACCATGGCGATTTAACTTCTTGGGCGAAACAAGGTGTCTTGCTTTTAAACACGACACTGACCGTTGAAGACTCAAAACCAATGAGCCACAAGCACCTTGGGTGGGAACCATTCACAGATGCCGTTATCAAAGCGGTCAATCAAAAAGCCCATCCAGTTGTATTTATGCTTTGGGGCAAACATGCGCAATCAAAAACAGGCTTTATAAATCAAGATAAGCACCTTGTGTTAACAGCCCCACATCCGAGTCCATTATCGGCTCATCGAGGGTTTTTAGGGTGTGGCCATTTTTCCCTTAGTAATGCTTTTTTAAAGCGTCATGGTCAAGAAAAAATTGATTATAAATTATAATGCTTGAAAAGCCAAATATACATGATACAATAGGGTTATCAGAGTAGCTATTTCGCGTTAAGTGTTATACCATGGAATGTCGGGTATAAACGAACACTTTTGTGGCGATGGAGTAGCGCGTTCGCTGGTATAACTTATTGTAATGATAGGTCTATTAGTGAACCTCTCTAAATTCATTTAGGAGGTTTTTTCTATGGGAAAACTGAATGTACAGCGCATCACATT
>SLQR01000073.1 GCA_007131405.1 Candidatus Izemoplasma sp. | reverse complement strand
TGAATTTAGTGATGTTAAGCGGGTTCGTGAGTTGATGAACTTCTTTGAAAAAAACGACATCTTAAAACTCGTCGAACACAGTGAATCCAATGGGTTAACAGTACGTATTGGTCGCGAGAACCAAATAAGCGCCATGCAGAACTGTTCAGTGATTATGGTTCCTTATGAAGCCCGGGAGGGTGAAAAAGGCACCATCGCCGTTGTCGGACCGACACGGATGGAATATCAGAAAGTGATTCCGCTGCTCAAATACTTAGCGGCTCACATGTCAAAACTTTACAGGAAATAGGAGGCGCTTTATGACAAAGAAAAAACAAAGTGAAGCGAGCAACGAAGAAACACTCGAGCACGAAGAGACCCTCGAGGAAACGGAAAAGGCGAAAATCGATCCCGTGGATGTTTTAAAAGACGAAGTGGAAACCTTAAAGGATAAACTGCTTCGCAATCAAGCAGAACTGCAAAACTTTAAACGCAGAATGAATGATGAACGTATCAGGGACAGAAAGTACGCCAACCTTGATATTGTCAAAAAACTGCTTACCCCACTCGACAACTTCGAACTGGGCCTGCAAAATGAAAAAGACGATAAAGGGAAACTTGACCCTTCCGTCAAAGGTTTCGACATGATCCGCCGCGATTTACTGGAATCCTTAAAAGAAGAAGGCTTAAAAGAAATCGAAGCGCTCAATCAACCCTTTGATCCAAACTTTCACCAAGCGGTGATGAAAGCACCACAAGAAGGCGTAGAAAGCAACACCGTTATTGAAGTGTATCAAAAAGGATACATGTTCAAAGATAGAGTTATACGACCAGCAATGGTCAAAGTAAGCGAATAATAAAAGGAGATGAAAAACAATGGGAAAAATCATTGGAATTGACTTAGGAACCACAAACTCATGTGTTGCCATTATGGAAGGTGGCGAAGCAAAAGTTATCGCCAACCCTGAAGGTGGACGCACAACCCCAAGTGTCGTCGCATTTAAAGATGGCGAGATTCAAGTTGGTGAAGTGGCAAAACGCCAAGTCGTCACCAACCCAAACACCGTATCAAGCATTAAACGTAAAATGGGGACAAAAGAAAAAATAACCATGAACGATCGTGACTATACACCACAAGAACTTTCTGCCATGGTGCTTCAAAACTTAAAAGCAACCGCCGAGAACTATTTAGGTGAAACCGTCACCGAAGCGGTTATTACCGTGCCGGCTTATTTTAATGACGCTGAGCGTCAAGCCACGAAAGACGCCGGAAAAATTGCTGGGCTTGAAGTTAAACGTATTATTAACGAACCAACTGCCGCAGCCCTTGCTTATGGCATTGACAAACAAGAAAAAGATCACACAATCTTAGTCTATGACTTAGGTGGTGGAACCTTTGATGTATCGGTTTTAGAATTGTCTGAAGGGACATTTGAAGTTGTATCAACCGCCGGCGATAACCGTCTTGGTGGGGATGACTTTGATGATCGTATTATTACCTACTTAGTGGATGAATTTAAAAAAGAAAATGGCGTAGACCTTCGCAAAGATAAAATGGCGATGCAACGCGTAAGAGATGCCGCAGAAAAAGCAAAAAAAGACTTATCAGGCGTTTCAAAAACAACCATTTCGCTTCCATACATTACTGTCGGAAGCAATGGACCAGTCCACTTAGATTCAAGTTTAAGCCGTGCGAAATTTAATGAACTTACAAGTGATCTAGTCGAAAAAACCATGGGACCGGTTCGCCGTGCATTAAAAGATGCTAAAATGACGAAAAATGACATTGAACAAGTCTTACTTGTTGGGGGATCAACCCGCATGCCGTCTGTCATTGAAGCGATTACAAGTGAACTTGGAAAAACACCAAATAAATCCGTTAACCCAGACGAAGTTGTGGCCATGGGTGCTGCAATTCAAGCCGGTGTTTTATCGGGAGACGTTAAAGACGTTCTCTTACTCGATGTTACTCCGTTATCGCTCGGTATTGAAACCCTCGGTAGTGTCTTTACAAAACTCATCGAACGCAACACAACCATCCCAACAAGCAAATCACAAGTCTTCTCAACTGCAGCGGATAACCAACCAGCTGTTGATATCCATGTCTTACAAGGTGAGCGTCCAATGGCAAACCAAAACAAAACGCTCGGACGTTTCCAACTAACTGACATTCCACCAGCACCTCGTGGTGTGCCTCAAATTGAAGTAAGTTTCGATATTGACGCCAATGGAATCGTCAACGTCAGCGCAAAAGACCTCGGAACTGGTAAATCCCAAAAGATTACCATTAAAAACGATGAAGGACTCACCGAAGAAGATGTTGAACGCATGGTCAAAGAAGCCGAAGAAAATGCTGAAAAAGACAAACAACTTAAAGAAGAAGCGGAACTGAAAAACGAAGCGGATCAAATGATCTTCGCAACCAATAAAGCCATCAAAGACCTTGGAGACCAAGTGTCCGACGATGAGAAAAAAGACGCTGAGGCAAAAATTGAAGCGTTACAAAAAGCCATTGATTCAAACGACTTAGAAGCCATCAAAGCAAAAAAATCAGAGCTTGAATCGGTCGCTCAAGGCTTAAGCGCCAAAGTGTATGAACAAAATCAAAAACAACAAGAACAACAAGCAAAAGAAGACGATCCAAGTGTGAATGGCAAAGGGTCATCAACATCCGATGATGACGATGACGTCATGGATGCAGACTACGAAGAAGTCGACTAAAAAAGTGTATTGAAGCAGCCTTGGCTGCTTCATGCCTTTAAAACGAGGTGAATTATGAGCAAAAGAGACTATTATGAAGTATTAGGCGTCGATAAAAACGCAGCGGATCCCGAGATAAAGAAAGCGTATCGTACCCTTGCCAGAAAATATCACCCGGATGTGAATAAAGAAACAGACGCTGAACAAAAATTTAAAGAAGTTCGCGAGGCTTATGAAGTCCTAAGCGATTCAAATAAACGTGCTCAGTATGACCGTTTTGGTCATCAAGCTAGCCAACAAGGTGGCTTTGGTGAAAGCGGATTTGGTGGGTTTGACTTTGATATCAATGATATCTTCTCATCTTTCTTTGGTGGTGGCGCTTCACGCAGAAGCCAACAACAAAACGCCCCGCGTAAAGGCCAAGACATTCATAAACGCATGCGTGTAAACTTTGACGAAGCCGTCAAAGGTGGCAAAAAAACGATTCGAACCACCGTGTATGAAGAATGCACCAGCTGTCATGGTTCAGGTGCGCACTCAAAAGATGACATAAAAACCTGTTCAAAATGCCAAGGATCTGGAACCATCACCGTGGAACAACAATCCTTGTTTGGCCGTACACGTACGCAAACAGCCTGTCCACAATGTGGTGGCGCAGGAAAAACTGTCGAACGCAAATGCGAGACCTGTCAAGGTGAAGGTGTCGTTGGCAAAGAGAAAAAAGTTAACGTCAACATCCCAGAAGGCGTTGACAACAACAATCAACTTCGTATGCCAGGTTTTGGCCATAAAGGCATCAATGGCGGTCCTCCTGGGGACTTATACATTGTCTTTGAAGTTGAAGAATCCGAAACCTTTGAACGTCACGGAGACGATTTAGCCGTTGAACTGCCGATCACCTTCCCACAAGCCGCCCTTGGTGATGAAATCGTCGTGCCAACCCCTTATGGCAATGTGAAACTTAAAGTGCCTGCGGGAACGCAATCGCATAAAACCTTCCGTTTACGCGGAAAAGGGATGCCAAACTTGCGCAGCAAGCGTAAAGGGGATTTGCATGTGGTTATTAAAGTCATTACGCCGACAAACTTAAGCAAAAAGCAACAACAACTGCTTGAAGAATTGTCGAGCACGGATTTAACCAACGATGAATCCATCTGGCAAAAAGTGAAAGCGAAAATAAAAAAGTAACCAAAGCTGCGCTAAATACATAATTAGCGCAGCTTTTATGTTTGCATTCTTACGCACTTTCCACTATAATTTGTATGATATAATGAGACTAGGTCTCACCATCTCGCTACACGATTGGAGTGAAGCCCATGCAACGGTATTTTGTGGATTACACCTTTGATGCCTCATTAATCATTAAAGATTCAAATCAAGTGCATCACATCAGCCATGTTATGCGGATGACAAAAGGCGATAAAGTCGTTGTTTGTGATCTGAATGGCCATTGTTTTTACATGGAAATTAACCGCATCACAGCAAAAGACGTCCACTTAACGAAACAACAAGCGTTGCCTAAACTTGACAAAAAATTTCATGTCACGTTAGCGCAAGCATTAATTCGTAAAGACCATTTTGAACTGGTATGCCAAAAAGCCACTGAACTTGGCGTCGATACGATTATTCCGATTGAAACGGAACGCACGAATGTTAAACTTAAACCCGATCAAGTCGATAAAAAACGATCGCGTTGGCAACCCATCGACCAGGAAACACATGAACAGTCTCACCGCAATGCGATGAGTATGTTAAGCAATATCATGAACCTAAAAGATCTCGATTTTAACGGTTACGATAAAGTCTTTATTGCGTATGAAAAAGAAGACACTATAACCCTCAAACAGGCCTTGAAAACCGTGGATACTGATGATAAAGTCATGCTAATTATTGGCCCAGAAGGCGGCTTTAGTGAAACTGAAATTAACGCCATCAATGCCCATGCTCAAAGTGTCAGTCTCGGCCCACGTATATTACGCAGTGAAACCGCAGCGCTTTACGCCCTTGCGGCATTGAGTTATGAATTGGAAATGAGTGAATAACATGACAATAGCTTTTTACACCTTAGGATGCAAAGTTAATACCTACGAAACCGAAGCCTTACAGACCCTGTTTAAACAGGATGGGTTTGATGTCGTTGATGCGAAAGCGTTTGCGGATGTCTATGTCATCAATACCTGTACCGTCACCAACACAAGCGACGTTAAAAGCCGCAAAGCGATACGTCGCGCCATTAAACAAAACACCGATGCGGTCGTTGCTGTGATTGGTTGTTACTCCCAAGTTGAAAGCGAAGTAGTTGCTGCGATTGATGGCGTGGATATTGTCATGGGGACGAGTCAACGCGAACAACTTCTAACTTTAGTGAAACAATATTTACGTGATCGCAGACAAATCTTAGCGGTCAACGACATCACTCGCTATAAAACCTTTGACCGCTTAAATGTTACCTCTTTTTCAGAAAACACCCGCGCCTTCATTAAAATACAAGATGGCTGCAATCAGTATTGCAGTTACTGCATCATTCCGTTTGCTCGGGGTCCGATACGTAGTCGACCTCTTGAAAATATCGTGCAAGAAGCTCAAGCGATGATCAACAAAGGCTATAAAGAGATTGTCTTAACTGGGATCCATACCGGTGGGTACGGTTCGGATTTAGAGAACACATCATTTTATGATTTGTTATCGGCGCTCAACGCACTCGATAATCTCAAACGGTTACGTATTTCGTCCGTTGAAATTAATCAACTCACGGATGAAATCCTCACCTTAATGCAATCAAGCGCTACCTTTGCACGCCATTTGCACATCCCACTGCAAAGTGGATCGAATGATATTTTACGCAAAATGAAGCGTCGATATACCTTAGATGAGTACGAGTCCAAAATAAATCATATTCGCGCACTTATGCCCGATATCGCTATTACCACCGATATCATTGTTGGGTACCCCGAAGAAACCGACGTCGACTTTGAAACGATTCAACGTACCGTTGAACGCATTCAGTTTTCGGAGTTGCATGTCTTTCCGTACTCAAAACGCAGTGGCACAAAAGCAGCCCAAGTGAAAGATCAAGTGCATGGTACCATCAAGTCGATGCGCGTAAACACGTTGATTCAAACCAATGAACAGCTTGCAAATGCCTTTATCGACCAAAGCAAATCACTGACACAGTCAGTTTTATTTGAACGATGTGATGGAGAGTATTGCTATGGGCATACATCGCATTACCTCTATATAAAAGTGAAAACACGTGAAGCCTTAGAAAATACGTTGCATGATGTTAAAATTATCGAGGCGTCATACCCACAAAGTTTAGCCGTTTTTACGTAAATCCATCGAATTCATGCCGATTTGTAAACATTTAAGGAAATAACTTTACATTAAAGCCATTTTTTGTTATTATTATAACGGTAAATTTATGAGTGGAAGGAGGGAAACCTTATGGCTAAAACAGTTGTTAGAAATAACGAATCACTAGAAGACGCGCTAAAGAGATTTAAGCGCGACGTCTCTCGTTCAGGTACCCTTGCTGAAGCTCGTAAAAGAGAATATTACGTAAAGCCAAGCGTTTCTAAAAAAATTAAACAAAGACAAAACAAGGCAAAGAAATAAATTCAAGCAGGCAATTGCCTGCTTGTTTTTTCTCTTAAAAGCCTTACGTATAGGCTTGTCGGAACAATTAAGGTATGATATAGTAACCTATGTAACCACATGATGACACTCAAATAAGGATGGTGATCTTATGAAAAAAATCGTAATTGCTTTACTTGGTGTATTCAGTCTTATCGTTTTAGCTGGGTGTTCTGGCAGTGAGGCAAATCGTGCAGCCCGTGACCTTGCACCAGATGCGTTTCAAGAATTGCGCAATGAAGTTGGCAATACCATTCGTATTCGCGAAGTTGACTATGCTTGTTTTGTAACGGAATCGGATGGCTCAACCGGTAAATCCTGCCTTTATGCAGTGATTTATACAGCAGGAAGTTCAACGCGACATTATGCATTAATTGGAGCTTACGCCGATACCGATTTACCCACCACTGCGTACGCGAATTTACTGCCCGATGAAAGTTTCTACAATGAGTATCGTACACAGATACTCGGTGAACAGTATAAAAACAATATTGAAAACGAACTTAATGCGGATGACTCCATTGATTCTTACAGCTTTGGCCGCGGTGACTTATCGGCAAGACAAATTCGAAATGCGATGGATAAAGTAAACTAATTTATGATGAAAAGCATATAAATAAACGGTGAAAAAGATATCACCGTTTATTTCTTTCTAATGGGTTTATGGTATAATAGATATAACTTATTTAAGGGAGACTGATTCATTGAAATTTCAACGATTGAAAGCAACATTTAATACGGTGCATACCTTCAGTGAGGTGATCGGCGTTAACGATCGCCATTTAGACGTGCTTAGCAGTTTATTTCAAGTGCGTATATTTACCAAGGGTGAAACAATTCATGTTGAGACTGAAGATACAGAAATTTTAGAACGCATCGAACACACCTTTGATACCTTAATTCGCCTGGTTCAAGCCAACATCAACATCAATGAACGCGATGTGATTTATGTCGCAAAATTGATTGAGACAAAGGACCAGGATATTATTTTGGACCATTACCTAAAACGCATTGAGATTACCAAAACATTAACCGGCAAACCGATTTACGCAAAAACAATTAACCAGCAACACTACATCAGCGCCATTGAAAACAACGATCTCGTCTTTTCAATTGGGCCAGCGGGAACAGGGAAAACCTATGTTGCGGTCATTCATGCCGTAAGCAAACTTAAAAACGGCATCATCAACAAAATCATCCTAACGCGACCTGCGGTCGAAGCGGGAGAAAAATTGGGGTTTTTACCGGGTGACTTAAAAGAAAAAATCGACCCGTATCTACGCCCTTTGTATGATGCTTTATATGAAGTGTTAGGCACCAAACAAACCGATGATTTAATTGAACGAGGTGTGATTGAGATTGCGCCGCTTGCTTACATGCGCGGACGCACGCTTGAAAATGCTTATGTCATTTTAGATGAAGCCCAAAACACCACCAAAGCCCAAATGAAACTCTTTTTAACCCGTTTAGGCTTTCACTCAAAAATGGTGGTCACTGGCGATTTAACCCAAATTGATTTACCCGCAAATTCAACAAGTGGTCTCATTCATGCGACCAATCTATTAGAAGGAGTATCAGGGATTTCCGTGATTCGATTTGAACGCATTGATGTTATCCGTCACCCGCTCATTCAAAAAATCCTTGAACGCTATGACCGTGAA
This sequence comes from Candidatus Izemoplasma sp., assembly GCA_007131405.1. Classification (GTDB taxonomy): domain Bacteria; phylum Bacillota_I; class Bacilli_A; order Izemoplasmatales; family Izemoplasmataceae; genus SLQR01. The sequence goes on along the minus strand of SLQR01000073.1, from coordinate 8,108 downwards.
TATAATTAATCAAGCGACCAGTGAAAACTATGAGCCATTATTAAGAAAAGTCCTTAAAAAGACGTATAAAATGACGAAGACATCCACGAAAAAACCGATTAATGTTGTAATCGTCAGCAATGAGAAAATTAAAGAACTCAATGCAACTTACCGCAACAAAGACGCCTTAACCGATGTGCTAACCTTTCCAAGTGATGTTGAAGAAGAACTTGGTGATGTCTTTATTGCGTACAAAGTGGCACTTGAACAAGCAAATGATTATGGACACTCGTTTAAGCGTGAACTCGCGTTTCTAACTGTCCACGGCTTTTTACACGCTATTGGGTATGATCACCACACCGAAGAAGAAGCCGAAAAAATGTTTCAACTTCAAGAAACTATTCTTGATGCATTAAAAATTTACCGATAGAGGTGTTACGATGGATAAAAAAATGTATGAAGCAGCAAAACAAACACTTGACCGTGCGTATGTAAAGTATTCAAACTTTCGCGTTGGGGCGGCTTTAAAGCTTAAAGACGGCCGTATTATAACCGGAGTAAATATTGAAAACGCATCGTATGGGTTAGCGAACTGTGCTGAACGCACAGCACTCTTTACTGCCTACGCCGAAGGCTATAAAAAAGACGATATTGAATCGCTTTTAGTCACCACCGAACAAGACCATATTGTTTCACCTTGTGGCGCGTGTCGTCAGGTGATGAATGAACTTATGCCTGCGGATGCAAATGTCTACATGACCAACAAACAAGGCGATGTGCAAACCGTTTTAAACAAAGCGTTGTTGCCGTATGGTTTTTCTGGAGATGACCTCTAATGCATAAAAGTGGCTTTGTAACCATTGTTGGTCGCCCAAATGTTGGGAAAAGCACATTTTTGAACCGAGTCATCGGTCAAAAAGTAGCCATCACCTCACATAAACCGCAAACCACGCGTCAAAACATTCGAGGAATTTACAATGAAGACGATTCGCAAGTCATCTTTATTGACACACCGGGTATTCATGAACCCAAACACAAACTTGGAAAACTCATGACTGATGCGGCACTCAACACACTCAACACCGTGGATGTGGTGATTTATATGGTGAGTGCGCTTGAAAAGATTACCGCCGTCGATGAAATGATTGTTGCGCATTTAAAAGCCGTTAAAACGCCTGTGTTGCTTGTAGTCAATAAAATCGATGCAGCTAAAGACATTCCGCGTTTAGAAGAACTCATTCATAAATATAAGGGGATGTATCCTTTTGAAGGAGTTTTTGCGATTAGTGCTTTAGAAGGCCATCATGTCGACTTGTTTATGAAAGACATTAAAGACTTGCTTGAAGAAGGGCCAAAATATTACCCAGAAGACCAAATCACCGACCACCCTGAAAAGTTCTTAATTAGCGAGTTAATTCGCGAAAAAGTCTTAAAGCTAACCCAAGAAGAAGTTCCGCACAGTGTCATGGTACTCATCGATATGATGGAAGAAGATGAAGCGATGAACAATCTGTTGACGATTCATGCGACTGTCGTTGTTGAACGCGATTCCCAAAAAGGCATTCTGATTGGGAAAGGCGGCAAAATGATTAAACGCATTGGCACCGAGGCACGCCATGATATTTTGGCTTTGCTTGGCGTCAAAATCTTCCTTGACCTTCATGTTAAGGTTGTCAAAAATTGGCGTAATAAAGAACTCTATTTACGCAATTATGGCTTTGGCAATGAATCGTGATTATGACGAAGCGTATATTCTTCGTACCATCGATTACCAAGAACACAGCAAACTCATCTACATGTACACCGCATCAGGCATTAAAAGTGGGTTAGCGCGTGGCGTAAAAAAGATGCAAAGTCCATTGCGCCATTTGATGCAAACCGGCATGCTTTTATCCGTTGATTTATCAAAGGGCAAACTGCCGACCATAAAAGATGCCGAGATGCTAACGTACTATAAATCCATTAAAGAAGATTTAATCAAAACCACCATTGTATCGGTAATCAATGAACTCATCTACTACAATGTCTCAGACCACGATGACCACCAGAAACTTTTTCAGTTTATTAAAAAGGTACTTGACGCCTTAAGTTTGAGTGATTCACCACTTGAAATCTTAAATGTTTTTGAACTAAAGTTTCTGTATTTTCTTGGGTATGGGATACAGTTTAATCGCTGCAGCGCCTGCAGTAAGGTTGAACCCTTGTTTTTTGATAGCCACAGTGGCATGGTTTTTTGTGAAGAGCATCTTGAACATCATCAACATGCTCTTGATAAAGAGGCTTTTGCCCCTTTGCAATATTTTTTACATGTCGATATTGAAAAGTTCAAGCCCTTAAACTTAGACAAGCAAAAGCACCAACGCTTGCAAGCGATTATTGACGATCTTTATGACGTGCATCTATCGGCACGACCAAAAGCAAAAAAAATACTGAAATCATTAGACTAGGAGTGATCATTATGGCATTAACCATGGAACAACTTGTGGCCTATGCAAAACAGCATGGATTTGTCTTTCAAGGAAGTGAAATATATGGCGGTTTAGCCAATACATGGGATTATGGACCCCTTGGTGTCGCCCTTAAAAATAATTTAAAGAAATTGTGGTGGCAACGCTTTATTCAAGAAAGCCCCTACAATGTTGGGCTAGATTCAGGGATCTTGCTGAACCCGAATGTCTGGAAAGCAAGCGGGCATGTTGATGGGTTTAATGACCCCTTAATTGACTGCAAAGCTTGCAAAACACGCCATCGCGCAGACCATTTAATTGAAGCGTTTAACCCGAGCATGCAAGCCGATGCCTTGAGCGTAGAGGCCTTAACAGCTTACATCGATGATCATAACGTCCCTTGTCCACAATGTGGTAAACACGATTTTACCGCCATTCGTCAGTTTAACCTAATGTTTAAAACAAGCCAAGGTGTGCTTGATGAAACCGGTCAAGATATTTATCTTCGTCCTGAAACAGCACAAGGAATCTTCTTAAATTTTAAGAACGTCCAACGTGCTTTGCGTAAAAAACTTCCCTTTGGGATTGGCCAAATTGGGAAGAGTTTCCGCAATGAAATCACACCTGGAAACTTTATTTTTCGGACCCGTGAGTTCGAACAGATGGAACTTGAATTTTTCTGCCAACCTGGCAGTGAAATGGAATGGTTTCAACGTTACCGTCAAGACTGCAAACAATTCTTGCTTGATTTAAACATCAAGGAAGAACACATTCGGTTGCGCGACCATGATGATGAAGAGTTGTCGCATTATTCAAATGCCACCACCGACGTTGATTACAAATACCCATGGGGTTATGATGAACTTTGGGGGATTGCATCGCGTACGGACTTTGACTTAAAGCAACACCAAGCCCACAGCAATCAAAACCTTGAATATTTAGACCCAGACACCAATGAACGTTACTTACCTTACGTTATTGAACCTTCTCTTGGTGTTGAGCGTTTATTTTTAGCGGTGCTCTTTGAAGCCTATAAAGAAGAAACTCTTGAGGATGGTGAATCCCGCATTAACTTAGCGATTCATCCGGCTCTTGCCCCATACAAAGTGGGTGTATTCCCATTGATTAAAAAGTACCACAAAGAGGAAGCTGAACGCCTATTTAGCGTGATTGCAAAACACTTCCCTGCCGTCTATGACGATACCGGAAAAATTGGGAAACGTTATCGCCGTCAAGACGCAATTGGAACTCCGTTTGCGATTACTGTTGATGATGACTCGGTTAAAGAACAAACCTACACGGTCCGTGACCGTGACAGCATGGAACAAGTGCGTTTAAACGAAGACGAACTGATTCCATACTTGCAAAAAAAACTAATGTTTTAAGGTGATAGTGTGAGCGACAAACAAGCGGTAACTGTCGACGATATTTTAAAAGCAACCGATATCGTTGAACTCATCAGTGAGGTGACACCTCTTGAACTACGTGGGAAAAACCACTTTGGTTTATGCCCTTTTCACCATGAAAAAACGCCTTCCTTTACCGTGAACGAAGACAAACAGCTCTATCATTGCTTTTCCTGTAAAGCAAGTGGGAACGCGTTAACCTTTGTCAAAGAAACCAAACAACTCTCAAGCAGCGCAGCCATTAAGTATTTAGCTGAACGCGCCAATATTACCATTGAACAATCTGCGTATCAAAGTCCTAATCAAAAATATTATACGATTAATCAGGATGCCTCTGCGTTTTTTAAACTCAATCTCCTACACACAAAAGACGGGGTTGAAGCGCTTGAGTATTTAAAACAACGTCAGATTGATAAACGCGTTATCGAAGTCTTTGATTTAGGCGTTGCGTTAAACAAAAAAGATGCGCTCTATCAAGCCTTAAAGAAAAAAGACTATCTAGACAGTGACTTAATGGATTTAGGCTTGATTCAAGACGACCAAGCAATCTATGATCTCTTTAGAAACCGTATCATGTTTCCACTTCATGACCACCATGGAAACGTCGTAGGCTTCTCAGGGCGAACCTTCCACGCGGAGACGAAACTCGCGAAATACATGAACAGTCCAGGGACTGTTGTGTTTGAAAAAAGCAAAGTATTATACAACTTACACCGCGCCAAAAAAGCCATTAAAGAAACCAAACGTGTGGTGATTTTTGAAGGCTTTATGGACGTCATTGCGGCGTACCGCGCTGGCGTTGAAGAAAGCGTTGCGGTGATGGGAACGGCGCTAACAAAAGACCACATTAATCACTTAAAATCCCTAACCAATCATGTCGTGCTTTGTTTTGATGGCGATCAAGCGGGAATGGACGCAACCCGTAAATTCTTAACGGATCTTGAAAAAGCACAGTTTGAGGTAAGCGTTGCGGCATTAAGTGCCAAAACTGACCCAGATGACTATCTCAATAAACATGGCAACAAGGCCTTTAAAAAACTGATTGATGATGCCGTGTCAGGCAAAGATTACTTATACGCTTTCTACAAACAAGACGTTGACTTTGATAAAATCACAGAGATTGAACGCTTTAAAAAACTCATCTTCACCATGATTGCGCCGATGTCAAATGTTGAGAAAAACCACTATCTCTCACAAATGAGTCAGGACCTCAACATTAGTTACGATGTTCTCATTCAAGACTTTAACGAAACAAAACGCAAGCATTTACCGGCCGCAAAACGCATTCCAACCATTGAGATTACCGACAAATTCAAAAAAGCCGAGCGTGCGTTTATTCACTATTTCTTAAAAGACGAGTATTACGTCCGCAAATTCCGCCATGAGTTTAACGATTTCATGTTCAGCGATAAGCACGCACGTGATATTAAGTTAGCCATCTTTGAGTATTATACCTTTCATAAAGGCAGTTGCATTGTGCCGGATTTATTTATCGAAACCTTAACCGAACAAGAAAAAGCGTTTTTTAACACCTACATAAAACGCAGCAACTACCCGTATGATGAAAAAGAGTATGAAGATTTCCTTAAAGTCATGCGTGAACACCGAAAACGCAGTCAGATTAAACGCTTAAATGAAAAAAAACAGCATGCAGAAACACTCGAACTGAAAATTAAAATCCAAAAAGAAATTGATCAATTAACCAAGGAGGCTAAACATGGAAAGAGAAAAAATAGTTCAAGAACTTATTGAGTCAAGCAAGGTAAAAGGGTATGTATCTGTAAAAGAAGTTACCCGTGTATGCGATGAAAATTCTGATGAATTTGATGAGGTGATTGCCGAGCTTGAAAAAGCCAATGTCGACGTCGTGAGTGAAGAAGAAATGGTAGCGTATAAAATTCCTAAACTCAGTTTAGATGACGATGATGACGATGACGACGATGTCATTGAAGAAAACGAGTTCATGTTAGACCTCGATTTTGCCAAAAGCATTGAAGAAGAACTGTTGCATGATAAATCGTTTGAAAGTGCTGTATCAATCAAAGTCGATGACCCTGTACGCATGTACTTAAAAGAAATTGGTCGTGTTGAACTGTTAGACAGCGCCCACGAACTTGAACTTGCGCAAGATATTTACCACGCTGAACTTGCAAGAGAACAGTATGAACAAATGCAAGAATCTGAAGATACCATCACCCAAGATTATAAGCTCGAAGTTGAACAATTGCTTTATAAAGGTGAACTTGCTAAAAACAAACTTGTGGAAGCGAACTTGCGTCTTGTTGTGTCTATTGCGAAACGCTATGTTGGCCGCGGGATGCAGTTCTTAGACCTTATACAAGAAGGGAACATGGGACTGATTAAAGCCGTTGGCAAGTTTGATCATACCAAAGGCTTCAAGTTTTCTACCTATGCAACCTGGTGGATTCGTCAAGCCATTACCCGTGCGATTGCCGATCAAGCGCGCACGATTCGTATTCCAGTTCACATGGTTGAAACGATTAATAAACTCGTGCGTACGCAGCGTCAACTCATTCAAGAACTGAAGCGCGAACCCCAACCCGAAGAAGTGGCTGAACGCATGGGCATTAGTGTTGAGAAAGTACAAATTATTCAGAAAGTCGCTCAAGAGCCAATTTCACTTGAGTCGCCAGTTGGTGAAGAAGAAGATTCGAGTTTAGGGGATTTTATTGCCGATCAAGATACCCCAACTCCACTTGAGTTCACCTCAAAAGAAATGCTTAAACGTGAACTTGATTCCGTATTAGAAACCTTAACCGATCGCGAAGAAAAAGTCTTACGTATGCGTTTTGGGCTTCTCGATGGTCGCACACGCACCTTAGAAGAAGTCGGCCGTGAATTCGGTGTCACTCGAGAACGTATTCGTCAGATTGAAGCTAAAGCATTACGCAAACTGCGCCATCCTTCACGCAGTAAGAAACTCAAAGACTTCATGGGAGGCCGCTAATGCTTAAGCCACGTTTATCAACGTGTCTTGGTTATCTTACCCCTTATCGTGTGTTATACGATGTGGGTACGGATCACGCGTATTTACCGATTGTGGCAGTGAAGGAGAAACACATTGAAAAAGCGTATGCTATTGACAATAAAAAAGGCCCGCTTAAGCAGGCTGAAAAGAATATTAATGCTCACGAACTCCGTGAACAGATTACCCCAATTTTAAGCAATGGTCTTGATGCCTTAACCGACGATGTTGATGTCGTTGTGATTGCGGGGATGGGCGCGTCGGCGATTTACACGATTTTGCATAGCAAAAACTACAAAAATGTAAAGCGGTTCATTTTACAACCCAATGCACACAGTCATCTTGTTCGCTCACTTTGCGAGACGGAAGCCTTAAAAATCGTGGATGAAACAGTCGTCGAAGAAGACGGCATCTATTACCCCATCTTAATCATTGAGCGTGGCAACCAAAAGTTGACAAAACACGAACGCGCCTTTGGTCCTGTTTTATTAAAGAAACGCACCGAGGCATTTCTAACCATGCTCAAGAATGAAGAAACTTATCTTGAAACGCTCATTCAAACCATTCCCAATGATCGCGCGAAAAAAAGACACCAAGAGCGCTTGAAACTCATTAAGGAGGTTCTCGATGAACGGAACACTGATTAAACGTTTTTTTGATGAAAAATACCCACTTGATTTAGCCTATGAATGGGATAATGTTGGCCTGCAAGTTGGGACGTTAAACAAAGAAATTACCGGCATTTTACTCAGTCTTGATTTAACCAAAGACATCGTGAACGAGGCAATCAAGAAAAAGGCAAATCTAATTATTGTGCATCACCCATTTGTGTTTAAGCCGATGCATAATATTTTAACCGATTCGTATAAAGGCAACGTGATTGAAATGCTGATTAAAAACGACATTGCACTTTACGTCTCGCATACCAATTACGACCTTGGCCATTCTGGCATGAACAAAGTCCTTGCCGATCAATTGAAACTCAAAGATCAAGCCATCTTAGAGATGTTAACGGAAACGCATGGCATCGGTCGCATCGGAATCCTCAAAAAGATGCCGCTTAATGAAGCAATTGCTTACATTAAAAAACAGCTAAACATCGAACACGCCCGTCTGATTACTAATAAACCAAACAAAACCGTTGAAACCATAGCCATTAGTGGGGGTTCAGGGGCTTCACATATGTTTGAAGCGAAGCGCAAAGGCGCGGACCTTTATTTGACTGGTGATGTTAGTTACCACCAAGCGCACGACATGTTGCAGATGGGGCTGAGTGTCCTTGATGTTGGC
>SLQR01000048.1 GCA_007131405.1 Candidatus Izemoplasma sp. | reverse complement strand
GTTTCGAAGGTGATGTGAAAATCTTTGTTGAAACCTTTGGCGAAGGCATCGAATCAATTTCCACAAACGATGGTATTTCCAGTAATGACTATCATTACGAAGACTATACCTTAACACTAAACCGCGATTACATCGATCAACTCTTTAGTGACAACTTAGAACGTGAGATGATTTTCTTTGTGCTCGTCCTTCCTTATGAAGATACCGACACACTCATTACAACCATTGCATTAAGCCGATAAAAAAAGCCTATTCAGTTTTGCTGAATAGGCTTTTCATTTACACGTTGTTTGAGATAAAGCATGATGAAGATTCCAATGGTGGCCCCGACCATATCAATCAAGACATCACCGACTTCACCGCTTCTTCCGGGTATGTAGTATTGGTGAATTTCATCACTAATAGCATACACGAGTGTTATCAGATATGCTGAAATAAGAATGGTTTTTCGTTTTAATGGGTGATAACTTAATGCATCCACAACAAACGCACCGAGTACCAAGTATATAAAGACATGTGCACCCTTGCGCACAAGCTGCCCAAGGGTTTCAGGAGCAGGTTGCTGGGTAATGGTTTCCACGACTTCTTCAACTTTCTCAACGATCGGTCCACTTGTTTCACTTGACTCCGTTGCATCTTGGCGACTAAACGAAAAGATTACAACCATCCACACAAGGACAAAGACAATACTTAATAGTTTATTCATGGTCGATGAGTAAGCGTTTGGCGTTATCATGAAAAATTGCATTGGCGTAGGCTTCACCTTTTTTCTTGGTAACAATGGCGTACGCGCGTTTCATCTGATCTTTATTGTTGTTCATGCGATGGGCGTCCGTTGCGACAAAGTCAATCAAGTCTTCTTTTAAAAGCTGTTTGGCAAATTTATTTGCCGCTTTGTGGCCTTCTTTCGTGATGTGAGATACAGAAACTTGAATAAGCGCCCCTTCACGTTTAAACTGCTTGATATCTTCAACATCAATGTACGTGTAACGCTCTGGATGCGCAATAATTGTTTGATAGCCTTGTATCTTAAGTTCGTAGACAATCTCATGGATATCCGCGCGACGCATACCAAAATCTATCAACACATAACTTGAATTGTTCATCGTTGGTGATTGTTTGATTAAATCGATGAGATTGCTTCGTTCATCAATCTCACTCCCCAGATAAAGGTCAATATCAATGTTCGCAGCATTTTTCAGTTTTACCAAATCGTCATACCGCGTTTTTAGTTCACTATAATGATTGGCATAGCCCCGGTTCGCTGCAACATGACTGGTCGCAAAAACAGCTTTTACACCATGTTGCGCAAATTCTTTTAGCATGGTTAAGCTTTCTTCCATTGTTCGAGCCCCATCATCGACGCCTGGAAGAATATGTGTATGTATATCTATCATAGGACCCCTCCTACCTACTGTAAACTATTATAAACTATTTTATGAAAAATGCATAATGCGAAATCGCATTATGCATTGTTTTTATCGTTCTGTGTGCGTTTGATTGTTTTCATAATCCCAGTAATAGTCAAGTAGACTGCCATGCATGCCGAGTTTTTCTTCAATGGCTAAGTTTTCAGCTTGCCACATCCAATCTGTGTACGTCATGCCATTATACACCGTAACGTCGGTTTCACCGGCACCAAAGAGATAAGCAACTTCACCAAGACCTTGACGGACAATCATGTAGTTAAGGAGTTGGTAATCGTCTTCGCCTGGCATACGAATCCAAATCCAAGCCAGTAAGCGTCCCCAGCGTCCAAGTAAGTTGTCACCTGGGTCGGTTTGAAGAATAATTGATTCGGCTCCGGCTAATAAGTCGCAGACATAAAGTGTCGCACTGCGACCCCATTCTTCACCACTGCCGGTGGTTTCTGGTGTATCAATATTAAAGTAGCGTGTGCTTTTTGCGTTTGACTCAATTAAGTCGTAAATATCATTTGGGTAATAAAAACCCGTGGTGTCTCCATCAATGCATCGTGTATAGTCCACGTAGAAAGCTCCACCGGTCCCGAGATAAACATCATTTTCCGCATCGTATTCATACGCGATTTCATCAAGAAAGTCCATGTCGAATCGCGGTCCATCATAGGGGAAATCATCTTCTGGGAAGAAATACGTATCTGTGAGGGGTTCTTCACCATACACCATAATCGCAAAATCATGACTCATGGTGATGGTGTGTGGTGGGTAATTAAGTATTAAGGTAATCGTCACGACGGTATCTTCTTCAGGGGCATTCATCGATCCATTGGGATGAATGATGTCTGGATGACTTGAGAGGTATTCATAGGTGAAATGGTTATCGTAATAAACCGGTGGAAGTTCGAGATGACGAACATACCCTTCGGTCTCAATATCAATCGTTTCAAATACCATCGTAAAGTACTCAATCACTTCTTCTTCTGAGTGCGGTGGTATGTCCCCGTCATAAAGCGTGATAAAGAAATCAAACCAGGTATCTTGATAGGTCCCTTGGAAATAGTGGCGACCAACTTCGTCGATCCCTTCCGTTGTCAGTAACATAGTTTCTTCAAGTGGGACAGTATAGTACCCGTCTTCTTCATCGATTTTTAAGGTAAGATCTGAAAACGTGAATGTGTGAATATTAAAATGTTCTTCATTTTCAATGACTTCAATTTCCATGGTGTGTTGATCGGGTTGCTGTTCATCTAACTCACTAAAGAGTTCGTCGCATGCACTTAACGTGAAGAGCGCGAAAGCCATGAGGGTCATAAGTGCGAATTTTTTCATCCTGTTGCCAACTTTCTTTTTTTTGTGTTTAGGATTTATTATTCAACGTCGTCATCAATCGGCGGAATGCTTGAATCTTCGGTAAATATGCGTAAATCGTCAATGTTTACACGGGTTGATTCATCGCCGTCTGATTGAACACGAATAAAGAGCGGTTCAGCAGTTGTTAAGCCAAGCTCATAAAGTTCATCCGAATCAAAATGATACAGATACGTATGGAAGGTTGCGCTTACGGTAAAGGTATCAAGCGCATGCCAATGTTCGTTATCTTGTGAAACTTCAAGGGTGAGTTCGCTAACTGGGTCTAAGCCGAAGGTTCCGACTTGCATTTCAATTCGACTTAAATACTGAATGCCAAAGGTTGTTGAAAGCGATCCTGCACGTAAGCGTACTGAGCGGAACCCATTTTTCTGATCCGCTGATGACGTACCAATAAGCGCATCGTCGAGTAACCATTCATAGCCATTGGTTTCAATCGTGCCTTTAGCAAAGGAGACTTTCATCACGTCTTCAAATCCGGTGGTGTAATAGAGCATCGGATCGCCGACTTCAACGTAAATCGCAATGAGGCGTTGTGTGCCTGTCACGGTATAAGTAAACTGTTTCTCCGTTGACAAGACTTGGTCGTTAAAGTAATCATACCAATGATAAAAATCATACCCTTCAACATACGGCGCTAGCAACTCGATTTCATCCCCAAGTTCATATGGTCCTGGATCTAACGCTTGAGCGCTAAAGGTTTTAATGTTGGTTTCAATCGAAACATGGTACTCACCCTCAGGTGCATAATACGCCATAATATGACGGCTATCATCCATGTGAATGGTAATCGTTTGGTCGCGACTAATCATCACATTTTGATTGGCGTCTTCAAAGAAGTTAAACGTGTAGCCTTCGATGTCAGGGGCGGTAATCGTAAGCGTGGTATCTTTTTCATAATAAGGCCCTGCTTGACTTAAACTAAAATCAACCCCTTCGATATTGGCTTGAAGGTTCAAGTAAAATCCAGGATCATCAAAGACCTCATAGATAGCAACAAAAGTAACACTTCCTTCAATCACAAAGCGTGTGCTTGGAAACGTGCTAAAAAACGTGCCGTCTTCATATTGCCATTCGACAAAAATATAGCCTGGATAAGTCCCTGCCGTAATCGTAACTTCACGGCCGGTAAAGATTTCATCGGGTGGGCTAATGCGAAGGTTTGGCCCTTCAATGTTGCTTTCAAGCGTCACACTGACTGGGACGCCGGTTTGTCGAAAAAAGCCACATGCACTTAAGATAAATACACTGATTAACACAAGCAAAATACTAACACTAATACGTTTCATCCGAAAACTCCTTACTGCTTAATATCAAGCGGTACTGGGTTGAGCAACACATCGATAATGGTTGTGATGGTTTCACGCATATACCGACGTTCCATGCTTGGCATGGTTGGTTTTTCTAAGACTTGGCCTGGCAAATAAGGCATATGCACAAAGCCAGCTTTTATTTTTAAGTCATAGGTTTTAATGTAATGCAATGTCTTATACATAATATGATTGCAAATATACGCACCGGCGGTATTTGAAATCATCACAGGCAGTTCTTTTTTATGCATCCGTTTCATAATCGCTTCAAGAGGTAAATTTGTGAATAATCCGTCCGGTCCCCCTTCGACAATCACTTGATTGCGTATGGTGTTGCCTAAGTTATCGGGTATGCGTGCATCATTGACATTGATCGCAATGCGTTCGATGTTTACATGCGTACGCCCCGCGGCAAGCCCCATCATTAAAATAAGGTCTGGTTTATATT
>SLQR01000043.1 GCA_007131405.1 Candidatus Izemoplasma sp. | reverse complement strand
TTAGCCAAAGAAAAAAGCACTTCATAAGAAGTGCTTAATAATCAATGTTATCTGGTTCTGGGAATAGACGTCGACCTTTGTTTAATTTGCGCAATGCTTCGCGGTCTTCATCGTCAAGTTCAAGTTCAAGAACCTTAAGATTTTCATCAATGCGGCTTGGGGTAACGGATTTTGGTAAGATGATAATATCACGATCAAGCAAGTAACGTAAAGCAATTTGTGTTGACGTGGCATCATGTTTTTTGGCAATCTCTTTTAACGTATCATCTTCAAGTAATTCTTTGATGTGATGTGACATGAGTGGTGCGTAAGCTTCAAGGTAAATTCCATGTTTCATGCAAAACTCATGCAGTTTTGTGTTTTGGTACTGGATGTGGCACTCAACTTGATTAACAACCGGCATAATCTCAGCCGTTTCAAACAAATGCTCTAGATGATGGAAGTTAAAGTTACTCACACCAATTGAGCGAATGAAACCTTCTTTGTACATTTCTTCCATTGCTTGATACGTATCCGCTGCTTTTTCATACGTTTTTGGCCAATGAATTAAGTACAAATCAATGTACTCAAGTTGCAAACGTTCAAGGGATTTCTTAAGTGCTTTTTTCGCTGACAAATACCCTTGATCACTGTTCCAAAGCTTAGTGGTAACAAAAATGTCTTCGCGGGGAACGCCTGAATCTTTAATTGCACGGCCAACTTCTTCTTCATTTTGATAGATTGCCGCTGTGTCAATGTGGCGGTATCCATTTTTCAATGCATGAAGCACTGCTTGATACGCGTCATCATCCTTGCTTCGAAATGTTCCGAGCCCAACGGCTGGAATTTCGATTCCGTTGTTCAATGTAAATTTCATTTAATCACCTCGTTAATTATTATAACATACTTACTTAAGCATGTTTTCATATCCTGCATAAGAACTTTTGCCTTCATACACTAAAATCTTATTTATATAAAAACGCAAGTGTACGGTTGATGACAAACTTTCATAAACAGGCAAATTCATGGCGCCATAATCACTCGGTCCAAGAAGTTCAACGGGATGGTGCATAGTCGCATCAATCACAAGTTTATACGTTTTCTTTCGAACAATAAATTGCGTTTTATTCTCTTCTAAACGGACAATTTTAATGCGTGAAAGATTGTAGGTTCCAAACCTATAGGTCGTCCCCTTATGCATAAAAACCGTAAAAAAACCAAACGGCTTCACAACAAGTGTTGGCACCGACCCACCCGCCATGCTTAAATACGTATCCCGTTGAAAGTGTGCAGCCTGAAGCCAAAACCAGCGTTTTGGAAAACGGCGCCCATAGGTTTTTTCCATGTAGCCATACGCCTTTAAAGAAACCGATGTATTGCCGTCTATTAATGTTCCAATCACATCCATGGACATGTATAGGACTTCTTGGTAACACTGTAAAGGAAAATGGGATAAATACCCCATTGCGCTTTTTGATTCAAGCGATGTTTGATGGTGAAAAGTTACGTCAATTATAAAGGTCTTATTTTTCACAGTTAAATGCTGTGGACTTAAGGTATTATCGCCAATCGTAACTGTATGTGATTCACTGTAATCAAACGCCTCAAGAGGGAAACGCAAATACGTATTTGACGTCCCATCAAAAATTTGAATAAAGGCATGCGGATCTTTTTTGTACAACGTTTTAGCAAATATAAAAGCGTAGTTGATGTCTTGACGCTCATCAACTACGCGTGTGTAGTACCCTTCAAAATAATTATGCTTCTTCTTGTCTTGCAGTTTGAATTGTTTCATTTGTCTCCACCTCTTTATTTACTTCATCCTTTTCAGCTTTGTGTTTTTGTTTTTTTTCCTTCTCTGGATTGGATAACCATCGTCGAAGGAGTCCAATTATCAAAATAAAATCAAAATAAAGCAAAAAGAGTGGCGTGAAAACATAGGTAAGCGGATGGTGACGGACGAACGGTTTTAAGGTAAGGTAAAGTGCGAAATGCACTAAGAAATACCAAATAATGTTAAACACATGCCAGTCCCAAATCATCAGAAAATAGAAACCATGGAAGGCAAGCAATAATAAGAGTAACGGTCTAAATCCCGCTAGGCGTTCATCGTAACTAATATGACGAAGTGCCTCTTGCGTTTTACTTTTATAAATGGCATCTTGTGAAGCCAACTTAAGTTCTTCACCATGATCAACATGAATAATCGTAATATTACGCTTGAAAAGCGCGTCTTCAACTTGATTCGTTGAGGTAAAAACTTGCTCATTGAGTTTTGCTAAATGATACGTATTGTCCTTCAGCGCAAAGAAATGATAATTAATGTTGTCTGAAGGTAGATTTAAACTTCGGAAGTAATCATTAAAAAGCGCAACACCTTCACGGAATCGTTTACGGACGACGAGTTCTTTAATGGTAAACGCTTGATGTTCAACAAGGTTATTTGCCATAAAATCAATGGCTTTCATGCCTAAGGGAACCACATCGGCGTCCATAAAAAGCAAAAATTCCGTATCGCAGTACGTGTAGCCATAATTATAGGCTTCCGATAAGACTTTTACGGTACAATGTTCACCACAAGCATCTTTATCGGTCGTATAGTTAACAATATTAACACCTTGGTAATTTTTCGCATCAATCGCTTCGTTGATATTGACAAAAACAAAATGATGTTTTGAGCGTTTTGCGGTCTCAAATAAACGTTCAATTTCATCATGGTTATACCGAATGGCGCACACAACTGAAAAACGATGATCATTTTTGTAAAACAGCATTCCGAATCGTCTGTTTTTATACCAGTGATCAACGAGAACTAAAAGCACTAAAACGGTTATTAGTATTGGCATGTCTATCCCCCCATATCATTCCTATTATACAGTGTAATGAAAAAAAGCGCAATTGCGCTTTTATTGAAAAAACATAATCATTACAAAAAAATACATAATCACAGCATAAGCAAAGAACGTCATGTTCATTGTCATGATATATTTTGCAAACGGTTTGTTTTTATGCTGATACGCAATAATAAACCCAACCGATGGTGCAATCAAGCCGATAATAGGGCCCCACATTGAGATTCCTGTAATCACAGGGTTTACCCATAAAAAACCACCAATAAGTCCAATAATAAATGCTATTTTCAGTGGTGTTGCTACGGTGTAATCTGGTGCTGTTTCAAACGATTCGCCACATTTTAAACAAATATCAGCATCTTTATACGCTTCAGTACCACACGCTGAACAATATTTCATGTCATCGCCTCCTGCATATATTATAGCGAAAAAGAAAAGCAAGCGCAACAAGCGCTTGCTTAATTATTCATTTGGTTGATCTTTGTATTGCAAACGGTACAAATCATAGTAATGACCTTTTTTCTGCAAAAGTTCTTGGTGCGACCCTTTTTCCAAAATTTCACCGAGTTGCAACACAATAATTTGATCGACATGTTGGATGGTAGATAAGCGGTGCGCTACAATTAACATGGTTCCGATGTTCATCATTTTTTTCAAGGATTCTTGAATAAGTTGTTCTGTTTCTGTATCGATGTTTGATGTCGCTTCATCGAGAATCATAATACGCGGTTTATGCACTAACGTACGTGCAAAGGAAATTAGTTGTCGCTGCCCTGCAGAGAAGTTGTTTCCGCGTTCACGGACACGCTCCTCGTAGCCATTTGGTAATTTTTCAATAAAGCGATGGGCATTCACGTATTTACAGGCGTCGATGACTTCTTCATCGGTAATGGTTTCTTCACGTAGTTTAATGTTTGAACTAACCGTTCCACTAAACATGAAAACATCTTGTAGCATTTGGCCGATAAAAGAACGTAGTGAAGACATCTTAATGTTTTTGATGTCAATGCCATCAAGCAATATTTGACCTTTTTGGATATCATAGTTACGTGTGAGAAGACCAAGGATTGTAGTTTTACCTGCGCCGGTTGCGCCAACAAAGGCAACGGATTCTTTGGCGTTGACTTTAAAACTCACGTCACGCAAGACCCATTCATCTTCAATGTAACGAAACCAAACATTTTTAAACTCGATTTCCCCTTTGATGTCTTCAAGTTCTACGGCATCTGGATCGTCAAGGACCGTCGGGTGTGAATCTAAGATGGCAAAGATACGTTCACTTGAGGCAAAGGCCGATTGAACAATATTAAACTGTTCGGCTAGTTGCTGAATCGGTTCAAAGAAACGCCCTAAATAGTTATAAAAGGCAATTAGCGTCCCGATGGTAATGACACCTTCTAAGACGCTTAATCCTCCGTAGTAGAAAATAATGATGGTTGCTGCCATAAAGAGTAAGTACATTGTTGGGCGGTAAACCGCAAAGACAAGGAGTTCACGCATAAAACTCTTTTTTAACCGCGTATTTTGTTCGTTGAAACGATTAAACTTCTCATCTTCTTTGTTAAAGATTTGGACAATTTTCATGCCCGATAAATGTTCCGCTAAGAAACCATTAAGTCTCGACATATTCGTACGAACGGTACGGTAAGCTTTACGTGAGAATATGCGGAACATGAATGAGAAAAAGATAATAAAGGGGACCACAATTAATACCATCAACGTTAATCGTGTATTTAAAATAAACATAGCGCCTAAAATACCAACTAACATAAAGAGGTTTCTAAAGACGGTGACAATGACGCTGGTGTACATTTCATTTAAGGTGTTTGTGTCATTCGTAACACGTGTCACCAATTTACCCGTTGGAACTTTGTTAAAGTAATCAATGTCTTGGCGTTCTAAATGGGTAAAGATTTCACGGCGAATATTATAGATAATGGTTTGGCCGGTCTTTTGCAACAGCATTGTTTGAATGTATGTAAATAAAGCACTGAATGCAATCGCTAAAGCAAACACAATAAGGTAAGTCATGAGCACACGGTAATCAATGGACTCCCCGGCGATAATGTCAACGGTTTTCCCAATAATCCAAGGCTCAAGCAAAGCAAGGCCAACCGCAACAAGCATAATAACAAGCGTAAGTAATAACGATTTCCAATAAGGTTTTGCATAACGAAGCAAGCGCTTAATGATTTCCATATCTTTGTATTGATTTAATCTACTATCCGTATCGATATCGAACATTTACGCCACCTCCACTTCGTCTTCAAGTTTTTGTCGTTCGACCATGTCTTGATACAGTTCACATCGTGATACAAGTTCATCATGTGTTCCAACATCAAGGACTTTACCTTCGTCAATGAGCACAATTTGATCGGCGTTTTTAACCGTTGATATACGGTGCGCAATCATAATCGTAGTTTTGCCCTTACGGACACGTTTTAAGTTATTTAAAATTTTCTCTTCTGTGCTCGTATCAACGGCACTGACTGAGTCATCCATAATGAGAATTGGTGGTTCTTTTGCCAGCGCACGCGCAATCGATACACGTTGTTTTTGGCCACCCGATAGGGTAACTCCACGCTCACCGATAATCGTTTCATAACCGCGTTTAAACTGGACAATATTATCATGAACATCCGATAATTTAGCCATGGATTCAATTTGGTCACCATCCACTGAATCGTGATCAAGACCAAGCGATATATTGTTTCGAATTGAGTCTGAGAACAAGAATCCATCTTGTGGGACGTACCCAATATTTTCACGGACTTGTTTTACGGGTAAGTTCATAATGTCAATGCCATCGATAAAGAGTTGACCTTCGCTTACGTTATAAATACGCAACAATAAATCGACAATACTTGTTTTCCCACTTCCAGTACGGCCTAAAATACCAACCGTTTGTCCGGCTTTTATGCTAAAGGAAATATCTGTTAAAACATTTTCATCACCATCAGGGTAATGGAAATTAAGCGCTTTAAATTCAATATCGCCACGAATTTGTTCGACATTGACAACGTCTTCTTTATCTTGCACTTCAATCGGTGCATAAAGAATCGCATCAATACGTTCAAGGCTTGCTTTCCCTTGACTACGAACATGAATAATACGGGATAAAGCCATCATCGGCCAAATTAACATACCAAAGTATGCAATAAAGGCAGAAACATCTCCGATGGTAAAGCGGTCAGCCCCAAGGTGACGCGTCGTATCAACTAAGTAAGCTCCATAACCAATAATAATAACAATAACCATGCTCACCGTTACACGTACAGCAACTTCAAGTGCCATCGCGATACGTACGAAACGAATGTTTTTATCCTTCGCATTTTTGTTGGATTTCAAAAACTCACGAATCTCGTTGCGCTCTTTAACAAACGCTTTAACGACACTAATCCCAGAAAAACTTTCGTTGGTAAAATCACTAAGATTTTCAAACGCCTTTTGTGCTTCACGAAAACGCAAACGCATTTTATTTCCAAGGAACATTCCGAAGAAACCAATGACAATTAGCGGAAACACAAGCACAATCGTCATGCGTGGTTCAAGTTGAAACATGCGATAAAACGTTAAAATCCCTAAGAATGTTGCATCAACAAACATAATCAGACCTGGTCCAATCGAACGTCGAACCGCTTCTAAGTCGTTTGTAAAGTGAGCCATTAAGCCCCCTACTTTTTTCTCCGCGTAATAACTATTCGATAACTTCGTACAATGCGTAAACATCTCATTGCGTAAATCATAGTCAATACGACGTGAGGCACCAATAATCCCGAATCGCCAGAAGAATCGTCCAGCAACGATAAACACCGTTAAAAAGAGTAACGTACGAACAATGTCGCCTAAAAAGGCACTGTCTGGTTCGCCGCTAATCACCATTGCTTCTAACGTATTAATTAAATCCCTTGTAATAAGCGGAATTTCAAGTTGCGCAAGGTCTACTGCAATAAGGGCGATGACCCCTAAAATAAAAAACCCTGCATATTTAATGTAATATTTATTTAATGTTCTACCAAAAACCATGTCTTTACACCTGCCCTATTTTGTCAAACAATGATGTGAGTTCGTCAATTTCCTCAGGGGTTAACCGTGCAAAGATTTTTTCGACTGCACGTTTACTTTCCAACTCATTCGTGTTTGCGAGTAATTTGCCTTTTTCTGTTAATGAAATAAAATGGACGCGACCATCCGAATCACAGCGACGTTTTTGAATAAGTCCCGTATCATCAAATTTTCGAATCATCTCCGTGACCGATGGTTTCGAAAGATCAAACGCATTCGCAAGATCACCCATCGTAATCTCACCGCTTTTATCAATCTTTCGTAAGTACGAGAATTGTTTTCCCGTCAGTTCTTTATAATCAAGTTCCTTGTACACTTCACGACAACTGTCGAAGTACATTTTCAAGAAAAGATTAAACGATTGTCGTACTTTTTCTTGGTTCATTCAATCACCTCATATATATAGTTAGTTAGGCTTTACCTAAATATTATATACTATCCTTTTCAAAAAGCAATAGGTAGACAAAAAAAAGTAAAAAAACGCCGAAGCAAGCTTCGACGTTTCTCGATTATCGTTTACGTTTTATCAAGTAAACAAGCACTATACAGCTAGATAAAGCGATAAAAATATGCGTCCGATTTATCCATTGACTTGGATGGTCTTCAGTAAACTCCATGACGTGTACATAAACCGAATGCTCCATCACTTCTTTTGCATCATTTCTTAACTCTAAATGAAGGGTATACGATTCACCATGTTCGTCATCTTCAAGATGTTTAACAACGACATCTGTTGGGTCAAACATCTGAATCGACTCATAACTGCGTAATAGCCTTAACAGTTCATCATTTGATAAGGTACTGCCTTGTTCAATCGTTATCCGTGAATCAAACGAGAATACCGGTGGCACATCATCAATCACGCGGATATACACGGTGTGCGTTGTTAAATTATAGCCATCATTCACACTATAGATCACGCGATATAACCCTGGAATCGTCGCATGCTCACTGTAGGTATCTTCTAAAAGCACAAGATCCTCTAAAGAGAGTGTTGCATAATTGTCCGATACGCTGAGCATTTGGCGCAAACTGTCTATCGTAACGATGTCTTTGTAGGAAGAACTTAAGTGCTCAGGCCCCTGTATGGTTGGTGCAATGTCATCATGAATTTCAACGTCAAGTAAGAAAACTGAGCGATTCCCACTTTCATCAATCGCTTCAAATTCAACGACATAATGACCAGGGTCAAGCATGTTTTCTGGCAAATTATGCTGGACAATGTCAAAGTGAATCATTTCATCAGACGTGTAGTTGTCTGTCACGGTAAAATGAGCGTATAGCGAATCCACATCATAAAACTCACTGTGGAACCAATCGACTTTGCTTGGTCCTTCAATCGTTGGCGCAAGATAATCCTCAATGTGAATACTAAAGGATTTTATCGTTTGATTGCCGGATGCATCCTCAATCATGATATCTACTTGCTTTTGCCCAAGTTGATGTGCATGCGTTGTATAGTGATCAACAAGCACTACATAGTGGTCAATGATGCCATCGTAATCATCATAAAAACTAAAATTATCTTGAATGATCGTAGCAAGACTTAATCCATCATCGACATCAACGTAAACATGATCAGGTCCTGTAATAATTGGATCAATCTCATCTTTGACAAGGATGTGCAGGTCAAATAGTGCCGTGTTTAAACTTGAATCCGTCACCGATAAGGACACTAAGTATTCCCCCGTTGTGTGTTCATTGCCCGTATAATTATCCGATTCAACGACGATTTGGTCCGTTAAGTCACCGTCTATTTCATCATAAGCGGTAATGTATTGACCAAGAATCATATCCACACTTAAATACGTATCATAACTTGTGAGTAACGTGCCTTCACCTTGAAATTCAGGTGGTGTGTCATCAGTATAATGACCATGATATGGCTCGTAACTTGTGTCATCGTTTCCCAGTTCCAGTTGAAACATATAAAACCCGTAAGCGTCTAAATAACGATAGAGATCAAGTTCATAGCTTTCAAAAGCGACATGAAGTTCAGTCGTGTTGTTTCCTGTTGTGAATGTACACACCGTGCGTTGACTTGATTGTATACAAGCGCTCGACTGTGTATTCCACTCATCAATGTATGTTGCATGACTTGAGAACATCTGAATGCGTGTTTCTTGAATGTGTCCTTCATAAGGGATAGACAGTGTATACGTCGTATTTGGTAACACATGGATTGGTGCGTGCGTTTCGGTGGTGTAGGGTCCAATCTCAAAACGTGCAGGGTTTAAGATGTTTTTTCCTGCTGGTTCAGAATCAATGGCAAAAAGACGTGGTGTTCCAAGGATAAAAAGCAAACACAATAAGCCTATAACGAAAATCTTTTTCATTTAATCACCTCACCCCATATATACATCACTTCTCCATTTCTTTCTTTTCACAAAAAAAAAAGAAACCTTTTACGGTTTCTTTATCCTTTTATAAAATCTTTAATTATACCAGCAAGTTCATCAGGAACATCCGTGATGGGTGAATGGCTTCCTTCGTCAAATACATGCGTGGTAACTTGACTCAAAGCATCCACGGTTTCTTTAAACATTGGCTCAGGAATAACAAAGTCTTTTTTGCCCCAAACACTCAAGACTGGTGCTTTAACAGCTTTAATTGAGCCATCCCCCTTGACAACTCCATTCGATGAATCGGACATATTAAAGGTCATTAGTGCCCAATCAACATCAATTAAATTACGTTGTTTAAGCGTTTCAGTTATGTAGCGATTAAACGATGTCTCGTTTGGTACATTGACGTTATAAATAACCGATGTCCATATTTTTTTTATAAATTCACTATCGTTTTGCTCTATGGCTTGTTGAATCGGTAAAACCTGAACAGGATCCTTTGCCATCGCTTCTTTTGATTTATAGAGTTTCCCGAGAATCGGTTGGTAAGCTTCATTTTTTTCGAAAATTGGATACCCTCGATACGAAGCAGACTCAACTAAAATAAGTTTCTTTATGTACGTTGGGTATTTTGCAGCAAACTTCATGCCAATGCCACCACCTGTACTCCAACCCACAAAATGCACGGTATCAATATCAAGTTTATCAAGAAGCAAGCGAAGATCATCCGCAAAATCATCAAGTGATTCAATTGGCTTACCGTAACTTGAATCTCCAAATCCGCGTAAATCCGGCGCAAGAATATGAAAGTCCGTTTTTAACAAGTCTATGAGTGGCTCATAATGCACACCACTACTCATATTTCCATGCACAAGCAAAAGCGTATCATGGTCTTTTGATCCATATTCTAAATACGCATAATTTTCTTTATTTGATAGCGTTATGGTTTTCTTTTGCATAACCTTGCCTCCTATAAAGGATAATTGTCTTTTGTTTGCATAAATCCGAGAATTGTTGAGACAAATAAATCCGGTTTTTCGTACATACTTGCATGTCCACAATCGTTAAACGTAATCAGTGATGCATTCGGTAGTGCGTTAGCGAGACGCACTTGCTCAAATGGCGGGGTTAAATAGTCTTCTTCACTTGCAATAATAAGCGTATGATTGTCAATGGATTTTAAGGTTGCTTCAACATCGTGTGTTTCCGCACTTTTTGTAAGGCGTGTCATCGCATTAAGAAAGGTTTCGTCACTGAATAAAGGCACAAGCAACTTCTTACGTTCTTCCATCCATTCAAGACGTTTCGTATAAAACATGGGTGAGTAAATCATCGGAATTGCAATGTGATAATAGGCTAATCCATTGCGTGAAGCTGCCACTTCGTTCCAGCCATCACCAATCGCTTTTAACCAAGGTGATGTTTTTGCGACAGCATTAAAGAGCATAAGTTTATCCACCCTGTTGCCATATTTCGCCGCAAATTGTAAGGCAATACTTCCGCCATAACTAATACCAGCAACATGGACTTTTGACAAATCGAGATGGTCTAGTAAAGCGGCAAGCAAATCCACCTGAATCGCTTGCGTATAATTGTCGGTCATTTTATCGCTTTGCCCTTGGTCGAGGAAATCAACGCGTAGCAGTCGACTATGTTTTGCAAACGTTTCAACGAATGGATCCCAGCTCTTCGTCGACATCATTATGCCATTTAAGAGCAATAATGTGTTTGACGAATCAGACCCGTCTACTTGGTAAAAAACCATTTTTCCTTGATAATTAAAGGTTGCCATTAGATATACCCAATCTCACGTGCTTCTTCCATGAGTTGTTCACGGAAATCGGGATGAGCAATCGTAATTAAGCGTTCAACGCGGTCTTTTATACTCGTTCCACGTAAAGCAGCAACACCGTATTCGGTAACAACATAATCAACATCATTGCGTGAAAGGCTGACCGCAGCACCTGGTTTCAGTGTTGAGACAATTTTACTCATTGGCTGGCGTTCACCTGTAGCTGGATTTTTAACGTTTGCGGTTGAGTAAAGGGCAATAAAACTGCGACCATTTTTAGCGCGTTGTGCACCTGTAGCAGTATCAGTTTGACCACCGGTTCCACTAAACTGCACGGTTCCAATCGATTCCGATGCACATTGACCGGTTAAGTCCACTTCGATGGTTGTGTTTATCGAAACTTGATTGTCATTTTGACCAATAACCATGGGATCGTTTACATAGTTTCCATCGAGGATGCTTACGGCCGGATTGTCATCAATAAACGCATAAAGCTCTTTTGTCCCTAAGGCAAAAGCTGCGACCATCTTTCCACGATGCAACGACTTTTTCTTTCCGGTAATCGCACCAGATTGATACAGTTTCATAAATCCCGTGGTTAACATCTCCGTATGCACACCAAGATCTTTTTTATTGGTTAAAGCAAGTGCTACAGCGTTTGGAATACCACCAATGCCAAGTTGTATGGTATCTCCATCATGAATATATTCTGCAATGTGTTTCCCAATCATTTTGTCCTTTTCATTTGGTTCTGCATCCGGTAGTTCGGGTGCCGGATAATCCACTCGAACAAAATAATCAATATCGTTTTCATGAACCTCTAAATCCCCAAGTGTTCGTGGGAGATGAGGATTAATTTCTAAAATTACAATATCAGCTTGTTCAATCATTTTCTTTTCATAGACATTCGATAAAGAAAGCGATACAAACCCGTGTTTATCAGGGGGTGTTGCATTCCCAATAAAGATATTAGGGGGTTTAAATTGTGCGCGTTTTGCCCCAGCAAAATGCAGTTGATTCGGAATGAACGCAATATTACCATGCTTAAACGCTTTGCGTAAATCACCTGAAAAAAACCAACTGTTTATCGTAAAGTTGTTTTTATATACGTCGTTAATCATAAATTCATATGGGTGTAACGGTAGACAGTTATCAATCGTCACATGGTTGATGGTGTCCGCTATTTCGTGTAAGTGCATAAAGAATTCTCTTCCCTCGCTTGCCGCCATGCCTGCGACTAGATGATCTCCATCGTTAACGAGTTTTAATGCTTCTTTTATTGTAATTTCCTTAGCCATGAGTGTCTCCTTTCATGCAACGAGTGCAGGGTGATTGGTTTAATCACCCTGTCTCGTGTCGTTATTATTCTTCGATACGTGAAACGATGTCGTTTATGTGTTCCATCGGTGCAACAATGTCAAAGTACGTTGCTTCTTCTACTGAATCATATTGCATTTGAAGCAATGACAATATTTGTGTTCCTGTACGTAATCCATTACGGTAATCTAAGTCTGCGCCTAAATCATAAGATAGTTGGCCTGATTCCATGGCTTCAATATAAGCTTCCCATGTAATGGCTTCATTTTCATCCATAAGCATTAAGCCTTCAACAAAGACCATCGCAGCAATCCAACCTGCAATTGCGAATGAGTTGTTTGCGTATTCTGGATGTTCTTTCGAGATTTCTTCTACGTAAGTGTTGTACCCGTCTGATGGTTCTCCATCTTCACCAAGTAAGTCTACCCATGCATTTGCATAAATATCAAATGCCCCTAGTGCTGGATGAACAAGATCAGCAAATGATGTATCTGCAGCTACATAACTAACGATAACAGGTACGTCATTACCAGCTGTTAACAGCGCAAAGACACCAGAAATCGCAGACCATTGGTTCATCCCAAGAACGATAACGTCAACGTTTTGATCAACTAAGCTTAGCGCTTCAGCTTCCATGTCGCCTGAGGCTAGTACATCAACAACTTCAACACCAAGTTCTTCGGCCATACGTAACATACCTTCACGAATTTCAATTCCGTTTTCATTTCCGGTATAAAGAAGACCAATACGTTGTGCATTTAGTTGATCAACTGCACGTGCTACCATAAGTTCACCCTCAAACTCATAAACAGGTTGAACTGGGAAACTTGCACGCTCACCAAGTGATTCTGCGTTTTCGTTATACACAAGTGATGTTCCTGTTCCGTAGTATACTCGAGGGACACCAAGCACTGTAAGGTATTCATCGGTTGCACCAACAGTCGGTGTTCCGAAGTGACCTACCATCGCAAAGACTTCGTCTTCTTCCATTAAACGCTGTGTATAGGTATTACCTGTTTCTCCATCAAATCCATCACTGTAGTGAATAAGTTCGATGTTACGTCCACCTAAGACACCACCAGATTCATTAATCATATTAAAGTAAGCTTCCATACCCGCTAAGAATGGTGCACCAACAAATGCAAGGTCACCAGTATTAACGGCAGTGTTTCCTACTAAAATACGATCTTCATGCACGCCTTGTGCATGTTCTGTTTCTACACGTAGTATATTACATGCAGACAAACTTGTTAGTCCGACAACTAACATAAATGCTAAAACAATCTTTTTCACTGTAATTCCTCCTATTTTTTCTATATTTGAAGTTTGTTTACCAAACGAATGGCTATTTTCCAAGGTAAGCTTCTATAAGTTCATCGTCTTTAATAAGATTGGAAGCTTTCCCTTTATTCACGACTTTACCTAATTGCAGTACATAAGCATAATCCGCAATCTTTAAAGTCTGTAAAGCATTTTGTTCAACAATTAAAACAGATATTCCCATTGCTTTTAACTGCAAAATGGTTTGAAAAATACTTTTAACGATTAATGGTGCAAGGCCAAGCGATGGCTCATCGAGAATGAGTAAACTTGGGTTCCCCATGAGCGCACGACCAATCGCAAGCATCTGCATCTCACCACCAGATAATGTGGATGAAACTTGTTGGCTGCGTTCAGATAAAACAGGAAAGAGTGTATAAACACGTTCAAGATTAAAGCGAATCATCTCATTTTTCGTTAAAAGGATTGGTGTTTCATCACCAAGTGCCTTTATCCGTGACTCGATACGTCTCGTGCGTGCTTTTTGGGGAATATCAGCACCAATTACCTCAGCGCTTTTCAACGTAAAGCCACCTATTTTAAGGTTTTCAAGTACCGTCATGTCCGGAAAGATTTGACGACCTTCTGGCGAATGCGACATACCCAAATCAGTTATTTTTTCTGGCGCTTTATTCGTAATATCTAGTTCATTAAATCGAACGCTACCCGATTGTGAAGCCACCATACCAGAAATTGCTTTAAGCAACGTTGTTTTTCCAGCGCCATTAGCCCCTAAAATAGCAACAATTTGTCCTTTGGTCACTTCTAGGTTTACGCCTTTTAACGCTCGAATAGCACCGTAGGCCACATGTAAATCTTTGATTGAAAGTATACTTGCCATGCTATTCATCCTTTCCTAAGTAAGCTTCTTGAACTAGGGGGTTCTTCTGAATGTTTTGCGGTGTATCATACGCCAAAAACTTTCCAAAGTTTATCGCTACCACACGATCACAAAGATTCATTACAAGACCCATGTCATGTTCGATTAATAAGACCGTCGTATTAAACTCGTCACGAATTTGATAAACAAGTGCTTCGAGTTCGTCCGTTTCTTTATCGTTTAGTCCCGCTGCAGGTTCATCTAAGATAATGAGACGTGGATCCGAAATAAGCGCACGGGCAAGTTCAACTTTTTTTAAGATTCCATACGGTTGTCCAGCAACATACATGTCTTTTAGATGATGAATATGTAAACGTTTAAGTATGTTTTCTGCTTTTTCAGTAAGGGCTTTTTCTTGACGTCTCATCTTTGGTGTCCTAAAAATATGGGCGATGACTTTCGTCTCAAACTGATTAAACGCACCAATTAAGACATTGTCAAGAATCGATAAGTCTGGAATTAATTCTATATTTTGGAAGGTTCGTGCAATTCCTAGTGAAGCAATCTTTGTGACGTCATAGTCTTTAAGATTAATAACTTTATTGTCACGGTTCACATACGTAATCGTGCCAGTATATTTTTTGTAAAACTGTGTAACACAGTTAAATACTGTTGTTTTTCCCGCTCCATTGGGACCGATTAAACCGATAATTTCTTTCTCATTAATGGTAAAAGACAAATCATCAACTGCTTTTAAGCCGCCAAAGAACATTGAAACTTCGTGCACGGTTAAGATTGGTTTTTTACTCATCATCTTTCACCGCTTTCTTTTTTAAGTACAATTTACTTTTTGTGTAAAGTTTCTTTAAATCAAAGCCAATTTGAGCGGCACCGTAAGGATAAAATAAGATGACAAGGACAATAAGCAATCCAGTTAAAATATCATCAAATCCCGATAAAAACGCGATTTCTCTTAAATAAAGCGCAGGAATACCAATAATGATAAAGGATCCAATGAGCATGCCATAAAACGATTTCATCCCGCCAACGACGACAATGGCCAAAATGATTAGACTTAACCCAAGGCCCCATTTATCTGCCGTCCCTGTTGTTTGAAAATAAAGCACATGCAAGACACCACCAAACGACGCTGTTACGGTTGCAATCATAAAGGCAAGCAAACGGTAGCGTTTAACGCTAATCCCCATCGCGAGCGCAGCATGTTGGCTACGACTAATTGCCATAAGTGAGCGTCCGGTTGGGCTTTTAAATATGTTGTAGATAATGATATACATAAGTACCAACCCAACGACAATTAAATTAAAGAGTTTAATCCGATCATCGCGTACGTGGCTACTAAGTTCAAAATTAAACATCACACGAATGCTTGATCCAACACGCGTCGTTTCTCCATAATTAAACTGAGCAAATGCTTTGAAAAGTTCGGTCACAATATGCCCAACAAAGAGCGTCGCAATCCCTAAGTAAATCCCTTCCATTTTCAGGGACAAAACCCCAATAAACAAGCCTAATATCCCCGCGATAATCAAGGAAAATAGTGCGGCAAATAAGAACGGAAGACTAAAATCATTCATAAAGATATTCATGCTGTTGGTTGTCACCCCAATAAAGGCTGCCGTACTTAATGATACAAGCCCACTAAACCCGAGCAACAAGTTAAGACCTAGTGCAACAACCGCATAGATCACCACTTCAGCAAAAAAGTTAATGTTTGTTGGTGAACTACCAGAAACAATAATGCGTCCAATTACCATCAATCCAAGTCCTAGTAAGATAAATTGAAGTTGTGGTGTTTGTTTTATGCGTAAAGGTAAGTGCATCATAAATGCTTTTGCTTT